>JABIPV010000120.1 GCA_018699075.1 Kordiimonadaceae bacterium
CAATTTGAAAATTTTAATTACGGCACACCCCAATCCTACGAGGTAGACGGTACGGAGTACAACGGAAATGTTCACGGCGAGTACGTGCAAGTGGCGCTATTGTATACGGACAATTATTCTGAAGGTGTGAGTTTCCACGATGTACGAGCCATTCATATTGTCGACGCACCTGGGTCACTGAAAACGTACGAACAAATCATCGGAAGAGCAAGGAGAACGTGCAGTCATCGCTTATTGCACTATCCCGATCAGTGGACCGTTCCGATTCATCTGTACGTCATGAAATTCAACGACGTGCCGAACGACGAGGACGATAATAATCTCCCTTGCCTGCCGACCGTGCAACAAATGTCCGAGGGAAACGAAGCGGCGGCGTGGCCTTCTGAATCTGGATCGGACATTGCACTACCTCACGCAAAGGATGGTACGTGCACGCCTTGGTGCCAATGGACCATTACGCAGGAAATGATGAAGGATGCGCGCGCCGACGAAACTCAATGTGTGGCGCCAAGTGATCCCCATACCATGTCCGACGTGATTTCGTGCCCCAACGTGATGCGCATGGTACAGTCTATGGTGAATGTATCCGCAGAAGAATCATCTGAAGACATACATTTGACTGCGGACATGGCCATGTGGATTCGTGCCGTGGCCCTGTGGCAGCCCGTGTATGCTCTCAAACAGTCTGTGTACACCGTGGCCGTCGATTGCATGTCCAATTCGACACGGTTGTACGGACCTTCTTTCGCCAAGTATCCGGATCGATGTTCACGACATCTGTTGGACGAGAGTAGCGGCAGCTCTTCGATGATGACGAGTTCACAGGATCGATGTCCACCGTTGGGCTGTATGCACGATGAGCTTCGAAAACTGATGTCCGCCGATGTTCTTCCGGAATATCAAGAAATGCCATTAAGGCGGGGATCTGTGTGGTACTACGTACGCCACCTAAACTAGCCGAAAAGCCGCATAGTTCCAGATTATCAAGAACTTTAAGCGCTGCGTTACCATCTTCGACTTCGAATGTAAGCATCGCGCCAAATTTTGGCATTTGTTCTTTGGCAATATTATGTTGAGGATGCGATTCAAGTCCCGGATACCAAACTTGTTTGATGTCAGGATGTGCTTCAAAATGTGTTGCCATCTTCATCGCCGTTTGACATTGACGTTCAAGACGAACACTGAGTGTCTGAACACCGCGTAGCAACATCCAGGCATTAAACGGTGATAACGGCGCCCCAAGTTTGACCATGGTATTCCAACGAATTTGTTCTAAAAAATCACTGGGCAAAATATCGGACTTCATACTGATTGATCCGCCGATCACATCGCTGTGTCCGCCAATAAATTTTGTGCAACTCTCAACAACAATATCCACACCCCATTCTAAAGGACGCATGACATAAGGGCTCGCGAAGGTATTATCACAAACAACAACAATGCCTTTTTCATGGGCCATTTCAACAAGCGGCGGAACCGCGGCCACTTTCATAGATGGATTGGCGATCGTTTCAAAATAGACAATTTTAGTATTTGGCCTAATCGCCGCGCGAACGGCTTCGGCATTTGATGTATCCACAAAAGTTGTTTCAATATTATAGTCCGTAAGACGATGATCAAGCATTTCATGGGTTGAACTATAGGTAGTCCAGTCACAAACAATATGATCACCACTTTTAAGTAAGCCAAGTAGAGTTATCGAGATCGCCGCCATACCTGATGCAGTTGCAAGACACGCGTCTGCACCTTCAATCATCATCATCTGTTCTTCAAATTGATATTCGGTCGGATTGCCACAGCGACCATAAATATTTACTTCCTTACGTGCACCATCAACAATGCGCTGAAAAATCTCAGCATCATATTGAAAACTTGATGACATTACGATTGGAGGTGTGATTGATTTAGTGGCCTCGTCTGGCGGACAATATACTGCACGACTGTCAAAACGAAGGTTTGCCCTTTTATCTTTATCCATAATATTCCTACATATGCTTTAATTATTTTCGTTAAATATAATTTTGGATATTAGTAGCAACTGATTGTTATTGAAAGCTCTAATCAGTTCTTTCAAAGTTAAAATTGAAATCTTTTATTTTAATTGACTTTAAATTAGAAAAAATAGAGCCTAAGTTTATAAAATGACATAACAAATTGATATTAGGGAATAGCAATCATGAACGTAAGAGACGTACGCACAGCAGAAGATGCGAAAAAGATTGTCATTGAGCGTGATATCAAAACTATAAAAATAGCTGTCAGTGATATTGACGGCATATTGCGCGGTAAATATATTTCCCAAGAAAAATTCTTATCTGCAATTGAAGGCACCATTGCTTTTTGTGATGTTATTCTTGGTTGGGATTCAGATGATGAATTATATGATAATAGCCGTTTTACCGGATGGCACACCGCCTATCCTGATGCTGAAATAAGATTAATTTTTGACAGTTGCCGCGACGCACCCTTTGAAGAAAACGTCCTTTTCTTTTTGGCCGAATTCGTTGGCCCTGCCGCAGAGATCTGCCCAAGAAACACACTGGGCGGCGTTCTGGATAGAGCAAAAAACATGGGTTACAAAGTCACGTCGGCTTATGAATTTGAATTTTTCGTGTTTGATGAAACACCCCATAGCGTACGTGAAAAAAATTATCAAAACTTAAAAAACTTTACCCCGGGCAACTTTGGTTATTCTGTACTCAGATCATCAGTCCATAATGAATTATATCACGATATATTGAATATGTGCCGTGACATGGATATGGAAATTGAAGGGCTACATACAGAAACTGGACCCGGCGTTCTTGAAGCCGCACTTAAATATGACAGCGCAATTTTATCTGCCGATAAAGCAATTTTATTTAAAACATTTATGAAAGTACTGGCGCAAAGAAAAGATTTAATGGCGACCTTTATGGCCAAATGGTCGGTGGATTATCCTGGCCAATCGGGCCATATACATATTTCGCTACAAAACGAAGACGGCAAAAGTATTTTTTATGATAATGAAAAACCAGATAACATATCAGACGAAATGCGCTGGTTTGTGGGCGGGCAACAAAAATTAATGCCGGAGCTCCTATCAATGGTGGCGTGTACGGTTAATTCATATGCGCGGCTAGTACCCGGACTTTGGGCGCCAACCAGTGCGACATGGGGGATTGAAAACCGCACGTGTGCCCTTCGAACCATAGGTGGCGGCGAAAAATCAACCCGTGTTGAATATAGAATTTCAGCGTCTGACATAAATCCATATATTGCCGGCGCTGCAGCAATTGGCAGTGGACTTTGGGGTATAGAAAATAAAATTGAACCAACAGCATCGATCGCTGGCAATGCCTATGACCAGACCATGCCAAAAGAATTTATGTTGCCTTCTACTTTAGGCTCGGCATCTGACAGATTAAAATGTTCAGAAGCAGCCAAAGAATTATTTGGTGATCAATTTGTTGATCATTATACCAGAACCCGTGACTGGGAAGAACTCCAATCACGCAAAGCCGTTACCGATTGGCAACTTCAGCGGTATTTCGAAATTATTTAATGTATAGGGCGGAAAATGAGTACAGATAACAATGAAGATGGCGTAAGTGAAGATTATTTCTCAGAACGTCAACTTCAAAAAGGCGCCGCGGGCTGGGTATTACTCGCAGGTTTAGGCGTCGCATATGTGATTTCAGGCGATTTTGCAGGCTGGAATTTTGGCCTCGCAGAAGGTGGCTGGGGCGGTTTATTAATCGCCACTTTACTGATGGCAGTGATGTATACTGCTATGATCTTTTCACTTGCAGAACTGTCTGCAACGATCCCCTCTGCCGGTGGAGGATACGGTTTTGCCCGCCGGGCGTTTGGACCATTTGGTGGTTTCTTAACGGGAACGGCCATATTACTGGAATATGCTGTGGCACCTGCCGCGATAGCAACATTCATTGGGGCCTATATGGACAGCTTGATGGGTATTTCCGGTTGGCCCGTTTCACTTGCCTTTTATGCCGTGTTTATCGGTATCCACATTTTTGGTGTTGGTGAGGCTTTAAAACTTATGTTCGGTGTGACCGTACTTGCGGTTATTGCCCTGATTATATTCATTGTCGCGATGGTTCCCCATTTCGAGGTGGCAAATTTGTTTGATATCCCCGTTGAAGGCGGGATTGGCGCAAGCGCCTTTTTACCCTTCGGCATCATTGGTATATGGGCGGCAATTCCCTACGGCATGTGGTTTTTCCTCGCCGTAGAAGGCCTGCCGCTCGCGGCAGAAGAAACAGCGGACCCGGCCAAGAACATGCCAAAAGGCATGATCACGGCAATTTTGATATTATTGTTGCTGGCAACATTGGTGCTGATCCTAGGACCTGGCGGCGGCGGCGCGGCTAATCTAGCCCAAGCAGGTGATCCACTTATCGCGGCCATGAGGTCCGATACTGCGTATGGCGGAGCTACTTTGACAGGAAAAATTATTAATATTGTTGGACTAGCAGGGCTTATCGCCAGCTTCTTCTCGATCATATTTGGATATTCCCGCCAAGTGTTTGCCTTATCGCGCGCAGGATATATACCGCGCGTACTTTCCTTAACATCAAAACGCAAAACACCTTACCTAGCACTCTTAATACCCGGATCATTAGGTTTTCTACTTTCCCTAACCATTGATGGTAATTTATTGATTTTAATTGCGGTATTTGGTGCTTCTATTTCTTATATTTTGATGATGGCCGCCCACATTAAACTTAGACTTAATGAACCTGATATGGACCGCCCTTACCGCACCCCAGGTGGTATGGCCACGTCTGGTGTCGCCCTTTTTCTTGCGGTTATTTCATTGGTCGCAGGATATTTAGTAGAGCCAAGCGTGATCATATATGCCGCAATATTTTATCTATTGATGATATCCTATTTTCTGCTCTATAGTCGCCATCATTTAGTTGCCCAGGCACCAGAAGAAGAGTTCGCGGCCATTCAAAAAGCAGAAGCATCACTTGATAATTAGAAAGAAACAATAATATGTCTAAGATCACATGTACTTCGCCGATTGATAGTTCGGTATATAAGGAAGTAAACGTTCAATCAAAGGCCGAAATTGAAGTACTATTAGAAACAACACATTCCGCGCAGTTAAAATGGTGCGAACTCACACTGGAAAAAAGGATTGAACTGGTTGAGGCTGGTGTTGCGAACTTGGAAAAGATCAATGATGAGATCGTCATTGAACTTGCCCATCAAATGGGGCGCCCAATTCGTTACGGTGGTGAAATTGGTGGCGTAAAAGAGCGCACGGCATACATGACATCAATCGCTAACGAAGCATTATCACCAACCATTATTGAAAGTTCAGATCAATTTGAACGTTACATATCAAAAGAAGCTCTAGGTATTGTTTTTGTCATCGCCCCTTGGAATTATCCTTACCTGACGGCGATAAATTCTATTGTTCCTGCTTTGGTTGCCGGAAACGCGGTTGTGCTTAAACATGCAAGTCAAACAATATTGGCGGGCGATCGGTTTGCCAAAGCCTTTGAAGACGCAGGACTGCCGAAAGGTGTTTTTACCAATATCACTACTTCCCATGATGTGACTAATCAGCTTCTACAAGACCGCGCTTTTGATTTTGTAAATTTTACGGGTTCTGTCGGTGGCGGCAAAAGCATTGAAAAAGCCACGGCAGGTACCTTTGTTGGGGTCGGTCTTGAACTAGGCGGTAAAGATCCAGCTTACGTTCGTGCCGATGCTGATGTTGACGCCGCAGTTGAGACCTTAATTGATGGCGCTATGTTTAATAGTGGGCAATGTTGCTGCGGTATTGAACGCATTTATGTTGATGAAAGCCTTTTTGATGACTTTATTGCCAAAGCAAAAAGTATCGTCGAAGGTTATGTGCTTGGAAATCCTCTGGAAAGTACCACCACCTTAGGCCCTATGGCTCATGTACGTTTTGCTGATGAAGTCAGGGGGCAAGTTAAAGAAGCTCTGGCATCCGGTGCTACGTCGATTATCGATAGATCACTCTTTCCCCGTGACACAGGCAACGATGCTTATATAGCACCAGAAATATTGGTTGATGTTGACCATTCTATGCGGGTGATGAAGGACGAAAGTTTTGGTCCCGTTGTCGGCATTATGAAAGTCTCATCAGACGAGCAAGCGATTGATTTAATGAATGATAGTGTCTTTGGCCTTACTGCATCAATCTGGACAAAGGATGATGCAGCGGCCGCAAATATCGGCAGCAAAATCAAAACCGGCACGGTTTTTATGAACCGCTGCGATTATCTTGATCCGGCATTATGCTGGACAGGTTGCAAAGAAACAGGGCGGGGAATGACACTGTCTCATTTGGGTTATCAGTCTGTCACTCGACCAAAATCTTATCATCTTAAAAAGGCTTAAATTAATGAACTATGCGACTAATTGGAATTATCCAACCTCTATTTCACTTGGCGCAGGACGCATTAAAGAAGTTGTTTCAGAATGTCTAGAACTTGGGATCGAACGTCCGTTAATTGTCACGGACCCCGGCATTGTAACTTTTTCTTTTGTCGATAAATTAAAGTCAAATTGTAGCCGCCAAGGCCTCGGCATCGGGATATATTCTGATGTACATCCTAATCCTACCGGTGAAGATGTTGACGCTGGTTTAGAGGTTTATAAAAAGGGTAACCATGATGGAGTTATTGCCCTGGGCGGCGGCAGCAGCCTTGATGCGGGTAAGGCCATTGCCTTAATGGCAGGGCAAACACGTCCTATTTGGGATTTTGAAGATGTTGGTGATAATTGGCAGCGTGTCATTACTTCTGGTGTTGCACCCGTCATCGCGATACCCACCACCGCTGGCACAGGTTCAGAAGTTGGCCGTGCGTCCGTTATTCTTGATACCAACAGCCTTGAGAAGAAAATAATTTTCCACCCTTTGATGTTGCCTAAAAAAGTAATCCTCGACCCTGAGGTGACCATTGGCTTACCCGCAGGTTTAACCGCGGCAACCGGAATGGACGCCCTTTCCCATAGTTTAGAAGCCTTTTGCGCGCCAGGATATCATCCAATGGCCCGTGGCATTGCCGTAGAAGCAATTGGATTGGTTAAAAAATGGCTGCCCGTCGCGGTCAATAACGGACATAACATTGAAGCACGTACGCACATGCTCGTGGCATCAACTATGGGCGCGACAGCGTTTCAACGGGGACTTGGGGCCATGCATGCAATTGCCCATTCTTTGGGGGCCGTTTTTGGAGCCCATCACGGCATGTTAAACGCTATCTTGATGCCTTATGTTCTAAAAGCTAATCGAACTGTGATTGAGGATGATATTGCTTGGTTATCAATGGCTATAGGGTTAGAAGGAAATTTCGACGCTTTCCAAAAATGGGTTATTGATTTTCGTGCAGAACTCGGAATTCCCCATAGCTTATCAGAAATAGGCATAAATGCGACCCAAATAGAACTGATTGGAACAATGTCAAAAATAGATCCCAGTGCAGGCACCAATCCCATCATTTTCGATGAAAAAGAATACAGCAAAATCTGTCTTGATGCTATTAACGGAACCCTTTAATTAAATTCTAAGCCATATCGGCCATAACACGTTTCATCAAGGCGATGGTCGCGTGTATACCGTCATATTCGCTAAGATTATCGCCTTCATATTCTATCCCCATATATCCTGAATATCCTGCATCAGCGACAATTTTAAACAGTCGATCAAAATCTATCGACACTTCATTTCCATTAGCATCAAAATTAAAGGATTTTACACTGACCGCCTTGGCATAAGGCATTAATTCTTCGACGCCCATATATTTATCATATTCTTCTGTGTCGCTTATGTGAAAGTTGCCAAAGTCTGGTAGTGTTCCAACCCGCTTATGATTGGCGGTTTCCATCACCGAGGCAAGCCATTTACCATTACTGGAAAGACCACCATGGTTTTCAACAATAACATTAATATTATTTTTATCCCCATAATCACCAAGTCGGCTAAGCCCTTCTGCTGCCAGTTCACGTTGTTCGTCCCATGTGCCGGAACTTTGTGCATTAACACGAATGGAATGACATCCTAGATAAGCCGCCGCATCAACCCATTGATAATGACGTTCAATTGACGCTGTGCGCTCAGCAGGATCAGGATCACCGATCGCCCCTTCAGAATCGCACATGATCAATAAGGACTTAACGCCTTCGCCATCCGCGCGGGCTTTAAGCTCGGATAAATACTGTTCATTGCGTGCATTATCAAAGAAAAACACATTCACATATTCTATCGCATCAAGATCAAACTCCCGCCTTGCTACTTGAGCAAAGTCGAGATTTGTTAAATCACCGTTAAGATATTGACTTAAATTTGTACGGTAGGCCAAACGCTGTGCTTCAGGGCTTGCAAAGGTGGCATTACGTTCACCAAAAATGTGTTTATGAATTGACCACTCCGCAAGAGAAATCTTGAACTTTGCTGACGCCATAGTTTGTTCAGGCGTACCACAACCCGGTAACGCCAATGCTGCGCCCACCCCAGCAAGTGTTAATCCCGTTTTATTGATAAATTTACGGCGTGAATAAGTTTCCCGCATATGATAGCTCCCTTTTTATGATTTAAAGTAATCATAGGACAGACAATCTAGCGATACAATAGTTAATAAATTAGATTACACCCGCGTCTTTTAAAGAACTTAATTCAGCGTCATCCTTACCCAAAACGCTACTATAAACTTCCTGATTGTGAGATCCCATTTCAGTTGAACCTGCCCATTCTATTTTACCAGGCGTTTTAGACAGTTTCGGTGACACATTTTGCATATATAAATTATCATACTCTTCGTGCTCAACTTTTAAAATAGATTCCCTCGCCTTATATTGCAGGTTATCCATCATATCTTCTGTGGTAAAAATTTTACCCGCCGGAATACCATGTTCTTCCATTAGAGTTAGCACTTCTTTGGCAGATTTTTTACTTGTCCAATCGGCTATAACATCATCTAATTCTGCTTGATTTTCACCGCGCGAATAATGATCAATATACTTTGGGTCTTTCGCCAGTTCAGGACACCCCATAGCATCACAAAGTCTGCCAAAAATACTATCCTGATTTGCGCCAATGATGAGATCACCATCTAAAGTTGGATAGGCGTTTGACGGAGCAAGTTTTGGTAAAATGGACCCCGTACGTTCCCGTATAAAATCCGCCTGAGTATATTCTGGCACAACAGATTCCATCATTGCCAGAACGCCTTCATATATGGCGCTATCGACAACTTGTCCCTCTCCAGTTTGATCCCTGTGGCGAAGTGCCATTAAAGCACCAAGGCAGGCATAGGTCGCCGCAAGACTGTCACCAATTGAAAGGCCGATACGGCTTGGCGGCAATGACGGATCACCTGCAAGGTAACGCATGCCACCCATGGCTTCACCGATGGAACCATAACCTGCTTTTTTTGATTCTGGTCCAGTTTGGCCATAGCCTGAAACACGCACCATAATGATGGCAGGATTTATTTCTTTAAGTTCCGCGTAACCAAGCCCCCATTTTTCCATAGTTCCTGGGCGAAAATTTTCAACCAAAATATCACTTTTACGCACCAGTTCCTTAAGGATTTCTTGGCCTTCTTTGACACGGAGGTTTAGCGTAATACATTTTTTGTTACGAGAAATAATCGGCCACCATAATGGACCTTTTTGTCCCCAGTGCCTCATGGGGTCTTCACGTTCAGGAGCTTCAACCTTAATCACTTCCGCACCATGATCCGCCATCAATTGACCACAAAACGGCCCTGCTATCAATTGGCCAAGTTCAATGACACGTAGCCCTTTTAATGCACCAAAACCACTTAAATCAGTCAATCACCCTCTCCTTTAATTAAGATCAATGCGCTCATAATAACTTTAATATATTAATATGCAAAAAGATTGATGCGTGGCGCTGGAGCATTAGAACCAACTTTAGTAAAAGAACATGCACTGTCTAAAGAACGTTAACTCCTGCAATTAACTTATTATCGCAGCGGTCACTTTTTGAATAAGTTCTGTCTGGAATGATGCCCCATTCACTTCTCGACGATTATCATTACCTTGTCTAACGACGACTAAGTCCATACTGGGGATAATATAACTATGATTTTGATTGTGTCCTCGTGACATATAGAGGTCATTGGGCACGTTTGGTAAATCATCTATCACCCAGAATGTGTAACCATAATTATTTGGCGTTGAGCCATCATCGCGCTGAAAACGTTTTGTCGCAAGTTTCAACCACGCTTCAGGCACCAATTGTTCATCCATCCAGCGGCCATTGTTTAACCAAAGGTAAGCGAGCCTTGCAAAGTCTCTCGCTGTGCAGCGGAAGGTGCTACCGGCTATGGAATTAATGCCATAAGGACTATCGCTTCCATCAGCACCATATGCATCACATCCCGTATCACCACCAACACCCCAACCTGGCGTCTCGGCAAAGTTTAATTCAAAACTATTGGAATAAGGCATATCCCGGTAGCGGTTATCACGCAGTCCAATAGGCATTCCAATGGGACCTAGAACTTTATCATAGGTATAGGGTCCTAAATCCTGACCAGAAACATTACGAATAGCGAGTGCCATTTGTTCCATACCGAAATTGCTGTACATGAAATCATTGCCCGGCTCAAACAGAAGCGTTTCATGTGATGCCACACCCTCGAAATTCCACCAGCCAAAACAATATTCATGCATTTGGTAAGCGCCATGATATCCGGAATGGTGTTGTCTCGTTCCTGTACCTAACCACGGCTCTGGTCCTGCATGACCGGACGTCATGGATAAGACATGTTTTACTTTGATACGCTTTTTGGCTTCATCCGTGATCGGCTGATCCCAGATTTGCGGGATAAGTGAGCTTTCCTTATCATTACCAACCAGTAAAGTTTCCAAATTCACTTGTTTTTTATATTGATCTAAAAAGACCCCTACTCCCGTACCAAATACCGATTTGGTAGAGGATTTCATATCATTGCATGTTTTTGCCGTCCAATTATCCGGCCCCCCTTCTTTTCCCGTCACATAACTCTCACCAATCAGCTTACCTTTATGAATGATCAGTAAAGCTGCACCACGACTGGTGCTCACCGGTGAGTTATCATGAAAATGAATGGCCTCTGTTAGTTTATCAGTATCAATACCTGATAATCCGTTCGCGTCGTATTTACGCCAGCCACCCTGAGCTTCTGGCGGCGGGAAATAAACCCCATTTTTATCCGTATTAGTATTACTCTGCCCAAATGCAGATAGCGGTAATGAAGACAAACCTAAAGCCAACGCACCCCGGCTTGAGGCGACCAGAAATTGCCTTTTGGAAAAATCATAATTTTTATTCATGATGAAAAGACCCTAGCATATATTTTGAAATCAATTTCTTAATGTACTAACAAACTACATTATCAAAATTGATACAAAAAAAACATCTCTTTAACTGAGGTGCTTTTTAAAAGTTATATACTTATTCCTTAGCTTTTAAAACTTCGTCTCTTAATGCTTCCAGATGGTCAATCCAAGGTTGGTTAATTCCTTGGGCTTTAGCGCCTTTAATCATATAACCTAAATATTTTAAAGAAGGCGTATATGGTCCTTTTGGCGTTGCCACATAATATAGGTCAGCATTATACCATTTGCCTTCGGGTGAGATAACTTTAAAAGTTTCACGGTTATAAATGCCCAGCGGAACGTCTTCTAAAATATCAAGTGCTTCCATTTCTTTTTTATCAATTGTGTAAACCACACCTTCAATAAGGCCGCCCGGTGTTGGAACAATACTGCTTATTCCGCCTTCAAGATCGGTTGAATATTTTCTAAATTGAATTTCATAGTTCGGAAGGTGCGCTGTGGTAACGCGCGTAGCACTCGGTGTCCATTGTTTGAAATAAGTTTCATCAAGGTTTGACCCGTAGCCAAAATAATAAATTACACTATCATCAGTCGGGTTTTCCCCACCAGTATCAAAGTCAGCCGCGAATAGTTGAGCATTTAGCATAAGGAATAATGCAGAAAACATAATTGAGAATTTTTTTAACACGTTAATAGTCCTTTTAAGAGCGAGTTGAGATTTATAGAATTTTATAATGCAGGCTTATGATATTTTTACAATTAAATTAATATAAAGCCTTACGTCAATAAAACGAATAAATGATGTCTTATTGTTCAGCATTACTTATCTGAGAATTTATATATTTTCATTTGATTGATAAGATTAATTTACGCACTATGGACAAGTTAACAATAATACCGTGAAAAATAAGGACATTTAAAAATGGATAAAGCAACAATAGTGTTGGTTACATTGGTTTTATATCAATCATTATTGATTGCGGTTGGGTATTGGGCATCAAAACGTGTCACAACAGAAGAAGATTACTTTCTTGGTGGTCGTCAATTAGGACCCGTTGTCGCGGCCTTAAGTTATTCCGCAAGTTCATCTTCGGCTTGGTCTCTGCTCGGGATGAGCGGTGCTGCATATATGCTTGGTATGTCCGCAATTTGGATTGCATCAGGATCCATATTAGGGGCGATTATCGCCTGGGTCTATGTGGCACCACGGCTTGTGAAATTTAGCCATGAAAATAATACCGTCACCATTGGCGACTTTCTTGGCCATAATTTAGAAGAAAAATGGCAACGAAAAATTATCATGGCTTCAGCGGTGATTATTTTAATATCGTTTGCATTTTATGTGGCTGCACAGTTCCAAGGGGCGGGAAATACTTTTTCGTCGACCTTTGATATTCCCATGTCCAGCGCCATCATTTTAGGTGCTGTAATTATTATGATTTATACCTTTTTGGGCGGCTTTTGGGCGGTCAGCGTCACGGACGCAATTCAAGGTGTGCTGATGGTTATGGCATCTATAGCGCTTCCAGTATTCGCACTTATTGAAATTGGTGGCTTTGATAAATTAATGCAAGGATTAGAGGCTTTAAATAAACCAGAACTGCTTGATTTAACTGGAACAAATATTGGGTTAGCCGCAGCAGGGTTTATGTTTGGATCGCTCGCTATTGGATTTGGGCCAATTGGACAACCACATTTGCTGGTTCGTTTTATGGCGCTTCGTGATGAAAAGGCCATGCGCCAAGCCCGTCTGTTAACATTGTTTTGGTTTATCACCGTTTTCATCGGCATGTTCATTGTCGGCTTAACGGCAAATGTTCTTATACCAAATCCTGAGTTTGGCGCAGAAGCCATTTTGTTTCAATTAACCGGCATCGTGTTTTCACCGGTGATTGGCGCGATCATATTAGCAGCGGTTTTGTCCGCGATCATGTCTACGGCAGATAGTCAATTGTTGGTCGGTGCATCAAGCATTTCATATGATCTAAAATTAGGCCAACGTTATAAAGGCAAGGAAGTTCTAGTATCAAGATTGGCTGTCGCGTTTTTAGTGGTCATGTCGGTACTGATTTCATTATATTTACCGGCAACAATATTTGACCGGGCATTATTCGCGTGGAACGCCCTTGGGGCCGCATTTGGCCCAACGGTTGTTATGAAATTGACGGGTTTACGTTTTTCAGGAAAAACCATATATACGGCCGTTCTAGCCGGCTTTATATCAGCGGTTGCCATATCATTATTCCCGGATACACCGGGCGATGTGATTGAGCGCAGTATTCCGTTTATTCTTGGGTTTGGAATATTATTTATTGGTCGTGAAAAGGCTTAAATCAATCATCATTCATTAATGAAAACAAGTCTGCGCCGGCTGTCGCGGGAATATCGCTTCTGAAATCATCCATGATGCGCTGCGCCAAACATGAGGTTGCGATTGATTGGGTATCCGGCGTTGCCCGCATAACAATATAAGTATGACCTAAATTTGGAAAGCCATCTTCTTCTGATAATATTTGAAGTCCGGGAACGACCACCGATTTTGCCATCGTCGCGACAGCAAAGCCGGATAGTGCGGCAATGGTAAGAACGGCCCAGCTTTTGCTTTCTAAAACGACTTTATATTCAAGTGGTTCATCATCATTGCTTTTATATTTTTGCAAAGTGGATAAGGTATTTTTATCAATTGGTGAATCGTCCATAAAAAGCGCAAGACTTAAAGGACGTTTCGTATGAATGATATCATCTTTTGCAGTCGCCCAAACGATGGGGTCTTTTTTAAGAATTATATCATCTTCTTCCGGTGTTCTTACTGCCAAAATGGCAATATCCAATTCACCTTTATTCAGCCGTGATGAGAGAATATTAGAGCCACCAGATTTTATGTCCAAAACCACATCAGGATGAGTAGCAGAAAAGCGTTTTAAAATATTCGGTAAAAACAGCATGGCATAATCATCAGGAATGCCGATGCATACTTTACCATCAATTTTCTGACCTTGAATTTTATCAACAATATCATCATGCATTGATAATAATTGTCGCGCATAAGAAACCATATTAAGACCGGCTTCTGTTAAAATAAGTTCGCGGCCTTTTTTCATAAATAGCTGCTTACCAACCACGTCTTCAAAGCGTTTCATCTGCATACTGACGGCGGGTTGTGACCGAAATACGAGCTCGGATGCGCGTTTAAAGCTTCCCGTATCGGCAAAGGCGATGAAGGTACGCAGCAATTCTATTTCAAAATTTATTTTCATAATTTTAAGTTATAACAAAATTAGATATGAATTGAAGGTAATTATTATTTTCGTTTTTCTTATCTAAGGCTTAAAATTAATTCAATTGATTATCTGCATAAGCCGTTCAATAATAAATCACGAATAATTCACTTCAAATAAATGAAAGAATATATACGTGTTAAGCCGCAAAGACATTTTCCCGGAAGATATTTTACCTGATGCTAATGAATTACTGTCGATAGGTAAAAGCATGGCGCGCCAAGTGACGGTCGGTGATTGTCCATTTTTATCTCATTATAATGTCAACAGTGAAAAAGAATACAAAGAACAGCAAATCAATCAAGGTCGTATCATGTTACATGGCCAAATTGGTTTTCGTAGCCCGATAAAAAGCCAAGATGCTTATAGAAAAATATATCAATATATTGATGACGCGGGATACCGCATTGATCGATATGGAATATGCCTTGATTGGAGCATGGGATACCCAAAAAATTCGCGTAAAGGTATGCCGAAGGGCACAGGTTTAATCTTAGAAAATGAGGATGATTTTGCCGCGCTAACCCGATCAGCACCCGTAGCGCCACATTTTGGTGATTTTGTTATGGGAACGCCCGCCGCCTTTGAAAACACAATTGCCGCCTTAAAAGCGGGTTCAACCGCCATTGGCAACATTGGTCAATATTTTAATTTCCGCATGCCGCATTGGAATGATGATGTGACAACAACAGCGGAAACTATAAAAGCATTGGCCCTTTGTGCAGCTCAGCCCGTAGATATTTTAATTCATTCAAACTTGGATGATGGCTTTTCCGCTTTATTTTGCGATTTAACCTGTAGCATTGGGGCGGTTTTATTAGAACAATATATCGTTGATGATTTAATTGGCGGCAGAATTTCGCACTGTTATGGCCATACTTTTTCGGATCCTTTAACACGGCTCGCGTTTCAACGGGCATTACACAAAATTTCAAATACACCCGGGTCAATGGTTTACGGTAACACTACCATTTACGGGCCAAATGAAACTGAAAATTATGCCAATTTAGCAAGCTATATGCTACCAGATATTATCGGGCAAATGACAAGACCAACCGGGCACGGCTTAAATCCAGTTCCCGTTACCGAAGCACTCCGCATTCCAGATACCCAGGAAATAATCGACGCGCATTTATTCACCAACCGCTTAATAGAGCGTTCTCATGGATATATTGAGATGATCGATTTTGATAAAGCGGATGACATTAGCAACACTTTAATCGACGCCGGGACAAAGTTTAAAGAGACCGTTTTAAAAGGTCTATTAGAAGTAGGTATTGATATAAAAAATCCTTTTGAACTGCTTCTTTCCATGCGAAGGATTGGTGCTAAAAAGCTTGAAGAATTATATGGCCCCGGTGCAATTGATAAAACCCAAATTAGAAATAGAAAACCGATCATTAAAGCAACGACCGTTGCTGAACTTGAAAATAAAGCAAATGATGTCGCCGCCTTTTTAACAAGTGAAGAAAAAGAAGTAATTAAAGACAGAGGCTTTAAGGCCTGCGTAGCCTGTACCGACGTTCACGAATATGGAAAGGTGTTAATCGAAGCCGTCCTTAGTAAAATTGATGTGAATATCATTGATGCTGGCGTCAGCACCGATCCAGATGTGGTCGCGACAAAAGCATTAGAAAGTGACGCATCCTTTATTGCCATAAGCACTTATAATGGAGTTGCGCTTGATTATATCGAGAAATTAAGAGCAGAACTTACAGGTCTAAATTTAAAACTGCCCATATTCATTGGCGGTAAATTAAATCAAGTCAAAGATGACGATCATTCAAGCTTACCTATTGATGTTAGTAAGGAATTGCGGCAACTTGGTGTAATCGTATGCTTAACTGTAGAAGATTTACTGACCGAGCTCGTTAGAATGGTGCAAGGGGCACGTTATGATTAAAAATATTGGAATAATTGGCGTTGGCCACTTTGCGGGCTATTTAGTCGAGGGCTTTTCTGTCGCCGCCCCGGAAATTAAAATTGTACTTTCACCGCGCAGTAAAGATAAATCTCAGTTTTTAGCTCAAAAATTTAACTGTGATATAGCAGATAATAATCAAGACGTGATTGACCGTTCAGACATCATTATACTTTCAATAAAACCAATAGATCTTAAGGATGTCATAAAGGACCTTAATTTTACAAAAAAGAAACTTGTAATTTCAGTTGTCGCCGGATCAGATTTAAATGAATTATCATCATTGGTCGAACCGGCAAACGTCGTTTGTTCTCTTCCCCTTTCAAGTGCAGCCATCAACAAAAGCGCCACACTTCTTTATCCTCATCAAAATGATGCCTTTGAGGTCTTATCTCTACTTGGTTCCGTCATTACATGCAAAAGCCAACAAGAATTTAACACTTCTGGTGCCTTTAGCGCCTTTTATGGCTGGAACTTTAAATTCATGGCAGAAATGAGCAAATGGGGGGAGAACAACGGTCTAAGCCGCGATATGTCGAGAAAAATAGTTGAACAAATTTTCGAAGGTTCTGCAGGAATGTCCGCGAAAGAAAGTGAATTTACATTAGATCAAATCATTTCAAATGTGGCAACAAAAGGCGGCATTACAGAATTAGGCCTTAACATCATTGAACAACAAAACAGCTTCAAAGCATTGCATGACGCCATGGATGCCGTTCGCAAACGCTTATCAGGTTAATCAAGAAAACTGGTATAGACGACCTTCGTTTTCATGATCACTGGCATGGGGCTGTAAGTAGGTTCTTTGAAATGGGGCTGAGCGTTCCTGAAGTGGCACTGATTTGCGGTCATCGAGATTATAGAATGCTTCAAAGATATACTCATCTTAAGCCTGAAGAGGTCGCCTAGAAATTGAAGTAAGATGTGACTAGTTACTAGGGAACATTTGATCATTTATGCGCTATGCGATACTCACATTTTAGCTAAATTTGACTCACTTTACTTAAAGGTATATATATATTATATATTTGTTAACTATTTGTTTGATACGCCCCTAGATTTGTAGACACTTTACTTGTTATAAAATGGAAGCAAGGAGTTAAGGTATTATGTCTACAGGAATACGATACACAGAAGAGTTTAAACGCGACGCGGTCGCACAAGTCACGGACCGTGGTTACAG
>JABIPV010000277.1 GCA_018699075.1 Kordiimonadaceae bacterium
CAATAAATCTTTTGCAATTTGTAAATCTTCTGGACCTGCGGGATCTGTTACCCGCCAATATGCAGAGCGCAATGCCATGTAATAAACAAAAGGTAAACCCTCACTTTCAGACAATAGTCCAAGTGCTAATAACTGACGGGATAAAGATTTAATGTCATAATGTTTTTGATTTAACTCCTTACGCAAGGAGATTAATTTATTTGCTATAAGATGATTAAAACGTTTTTCCGGTAGTTTTATATCATGTAGCAATGCTGTAGAAATCTGGCCAACTTCATCCTCTACATTTAATTTGAGATCAACTTCAATGCCCGAATAATCAGTATCGGTAAAATCGACATAAAAAATATTCTGATATGATTTGATTTCACGAATGGGGAGTTTTAGTTGATCATCATCGGCCAATTTCGAATAATCATCCGTTATTATTTCAAGTCCAACATCCATAATTTTATGATCGTCCAAAATATCAACATTAAATGCAAGATACCCTTTGTCATTTCCATCAGCTTCTAAAGTAAAGTTTTTAATCATCGGGGCTTGATCTTCGATTAATATAATCGGCCAGGCCCCTATTGTATAAGTGCCTTGATTTACCGACCAAGAAATTTGTTGTTCAATTTTTGTGCTCGCTTTAAAACTTCCGTCCATCTGTTCTTCAAATGTGACTTTTGAGCCATCTGAAAGTTTAATGATGGGCCGCCAAGGCGTGTTCTTTACATGTACATCAAGTATACTTCCTTCATATATCGGATTTAACCCTCTATTCGCAGTTTGCTGAATTGACATATCTTTTTGTACGCTATCATGACCCAGATAAAGTGGTGATGTAACTGTGGCAATAATTATCGGCTCAGGATAATCAGTTAATGCGCGCGGTTTAAAAGCCAATGTCGATAGTCGGGTAAAATCATCATTGCTCCATAAAGCGAAGAATGTCATGGTTATAAGGCAAACGGCCAACCTGACGGCTATCAGTTTAGGCGAAAAGATCACTTTCTTATATAGTGTCCAGCCAAAAACAATTGTCGCCATTATTGAACACAACAATAATCCCACCGCCTGAACAATATCAGGTGCATAACCCCATAAATCCATAAAAGAAATGGTAAAATAAAGCATAAACAACATTAACGGAAGCACAGCAGCACTAAGCAAAGCTAAAACATATGATCGCTTTGGATGACGGCTTTCAGATAAATCATTGTTTTTACGTGTCAGAATAAACCCCTTAAAGTTAGCGTTAGGTCCTATTTTGACAGCCAAGACGGAAGTTTATCAAGTCCTATAATTTCATCATATGTCGGACGAGGCCTAACAACTGCAAATTCATCATCTTTTACAAGGACTTCGGCAATTAATGGTCGCGTGTTATATGTTGAAGACATAACAGCACCATAAGCTCCAACGGAGCGAATCGCTAATAAATCACCACTATTCATTGGTGAAACCAGCCTATTGGTGGCAAAAGTATCTCCCGTTTCACAAACAGGCCCCACCACATCATACAACCGATCATCATGATCGCTCTGCTTTAAAGGATCGATGCCATGATAGGCATCATACATACTTGGACGGATCAAATCATTCATAGCAGCGTCTATAATAAGGAACTTTCGTTTTTCGCCTTCTTTAACATAAATGACCTTAGAAACCAGAATGCCTGCATTACCCACCAAAAAACGACCCGGTTCAATAATAATTTGGCATTTTAAGTGACTAACCACTCTTTTTACCATTTCTGCATATTCACGAGGTAAAGGAGGAAAATCGTCTCCTTCATAAGAAATACCCAATCCTCCACCTAGGTCTAGCCGTGAAATTTCATGACCATCTTCCCTGAGCGTTTCAATCAATCCACTTATCCTTGTGAAGGCTTGTTCGAATGGGTTAAGTTCCGTAATTTGTGAGCCAATATGAAGGTCAAGGCCTACAAGTTTAATGCCCGGCAGTTTTGCTGCTATTGCACAAATTTCTCTGACATTTTTCCAGGGAATTCCAAATTTATTTTCAGATTTACCTGTTGATATTTTAGCGTGGGTTTTAGCATCCACATCGGGATTTACTCGGAAAGTTATATCTGCCGTTTTATTTAAGGAGGCGGCAACTTCACTTAATTGAAATAATTCGGGCTCACTTTCCACATTAAATTGGTAAATCCCCGTTTCAAGCGCAAACAACATTTCAACAACCGTTTTCGCAACGCCTGAATAAACGATCTTTTCAGGCGCAATTCCCGCAGCTAAAGCTCTTCTAAGTTCACCTTGTGATACAACATCAGCACCTGCACCCAAATCACCTAGGGTTTTAATAACCGACTGATTAGTGTTTGCCTTCACAGCATAACAAATTAATAAGTCCAGATCGCCAAACGCCTCTTTAAACTGGGTATATTGGTATGCCAGTGACGCGCTTGAATATAGATAAAAGGGAGTGCCGACTTTATCTGCAATTTCAGAAACTTTTAAATTCTCGATGAACATTTCACCAGAACGATATTCAAAATAATTCATTTTTTACCTTAACTTAAATTCTATTTAGGTGCTTCATATCCTTCGGGCGGTAATAAATCGCCGCGTTTCCCGCAAGCCCCTGTCCCTAAACAAACGATACTCATCATAAATAAGATTATAAATTTTTGTGTCATTAAC
>JABIPV010000178.1 GCA_018699075.1 Kordiimonadaceae bacterium
GGTATAACTGCCCAACAAATCGATATTTAAATGCGCCAAGGTTTCTTTTTTATTCACCTGAAAATATTCAACAACTAGTCCACTTAATTCTAGGGCTTCATTATAAAGCTCTTCTAACACTTTATTGTCCAAAGCCCCGTCTTCTATTACTAAATCATTGATCATTTATCTTCCTTAGGTCTTATATTTAAAAAGTCTTATCTAAAAATTATCGTCAAAACCCTTACAATTCTTTAACTAAAGATACTATTTGCTGCATTTGAGGCACTTTCTTTATCTTTTATTGCCGCTTTAGTGCGCACGACTTCTTGATTTAATGTTTCAATTCTAATTTTGAGTATTTCAACACTATGAACGACAAGGTCTTCTTCAGTTAATAATTTAAGGGGAGACCCTTTTGCAATTTCAAGCTCTTCATCCATCTCATTCTCTTTATCATTTATTTTATTGCGTATGACTACTTATTCTCAATAAAATAAATCAATAGTCAATCAAGATTAAGGCAATTTAATCAACAACCACACTATTAAGCGGAAAGTAAAAACCATTGGGTAAAGTCATTTTGAAATTTAATACTCCAAAAATTTACACACCTTTTTTACGCCAATTTTCAATCGTTTCTTTAACAAAGTTCTTATCATCCAGCTCAAGCTGCCAATCATTAGAAAATTCTGGACTCCCACTACTCGGAAGATGTGATTCTTCAAGTCTGTCGACCAATAGCCTAACGGGTGCTTCTACCCCTTCTCCCACGCCAAGAACTTCACGGTTCTGTAAAGATGATAAGGAATTAAGCGAACCTTCCGCGCCTTCCGGCATCACATGGGATACGAATTTTTGGTCGCGCTCGTTATTGAGCCGCATTGCAAAAATTGTACCGCACTGGGATAAAGCAGATTCTGAAACGTCGGCGGGTCTTTGAGAAATAAGCCCCATTGACACCCCGTACTTGCGACCTTCTTTTGCTATACGCTCAATCGCTTTTTTCGTTGACGAAAATGCTGTTGATGAATCTGTTGGAACATACCTATGTGCTTCTTCACAGACCAATAAAATGGGACGTGCATCTTTACCTCGGCTCCATACCGCGAAATCAAAAACGGTTCTACTGATAATAGACACCACTACATTTACAATTTCTGATGGAACGCCGGATAAATCAATTGTCGATACTGGTTTATTTTCTACAGGGAATCTAAGTAAATCACCAATGATCGATGTTAAAGTGTCATTCACAAGCATGCCGGAAAACATAAAGCCAAAACGTGTATCGCGACGCAATTCATCTATTTTATTTCTTAAACGTAAAAAAGGTGTCAGTGTTTCCGGATTATCAAGCTTCCCCATTTCTTCTTTCAAATAACTTTGCATAAATGACAACTTATAAGGGATTGGCGTATCAACCGTAATTTCTTCTGCACTTAAACTGTCAGAATTATCCACTCTGGCTTCATAAAGACAGCGCCTTAAAATATCTATTTCAATTTGCCTAGTATCACCATCATGAATACCAATAAACATTTCAATATGTTCTTCAAAATTCATCATCCAATAGGGTAAGCGTAAATTATTAATATCAAAATGCTCGGCGCAATCAGAAAATGCCCTTTCATATTCATTATGCGGATCAAGCATTATAATATGCGCATTTGGCAGACGTTCTACTATTCTTCTAATTATCAGTGCGACTGTACATGATTTACCAGTACCTGTACTTCCCAATACGGCGAAATGTTTGCCAAGTAGCGCATCAATATTAACCGAAGCCGGCGTAAGATGCTGTGGAAATACATGCCCAAGATGAAAATGATTACTGTCACTGTCACCAAATATGCTTTCAACATCTTTTAAACTTACCGGGTACAGTGCCTCTCCAGGAATGGGGAAGTCTGTCACACCCCTTTTAAATATCATGCCACTTTGCGTATGAGGTGCGCGAATACCATGACCTAAAAAATCAAGTTTCATAACAACATTTTCCACATCATTATTGTTAGTTTTATGCGCTGTTACCTCACGAACTGTGACAAATAGAAACCCCTTTGAAACTTTAATTTTAAGAATGGTACCAATTTGACCAGGTGAAAACTCAACATCATTATTGTCAAGGTTTGACATTTCACGCAATACCTCGATATTGCAAAGGGCCTTAGCTCCACTGCCACTAATATCGATAATAAAACCAATGCTTCGCATTTTTTCCTGTTCAGTGGCTTCTAATTCATCCACTATATTTTCAAAAACATTTTGATTCACTTATAATTTCCACCTTTCACAGCAAGGAATATTATTAAAATTAATGCAAATTATAATGGCTTAGTGTTAAAGAAACGGTTAAAATAGCGATAATTGATACTAATAGACTTTAAACAGTCTTTTTTTAACTTTTAGCAATAGAATTCGTTGACATTTAACATGTTACCCTATAGTTTCCGGAAAAGTTTTTGAAGTGTGATACTTCATGAGAGGCCATAATGGTCATAAATAATAATTAAGAATATGAGATAAGTTATGAAAGTCGTAAATTCATTGAAGTCTTTAAAGAACCGCCACCGCGATTGTCGTGTAATTCGTCGTAAAGGTAGAACTTTAGTAATTAACAAGACAAACCGTCGTTTTAAAGCACGACAAGGTTAATGTGTTCAAGGTTTTATTGACACATACATCTCAATTATAGTAGATTAAGTTTTATCGGGGGCTTAGGCTCGTGATAAATTAGAGGCCGTGCTTCCCCCCCAAGGGCACGGTCTCTTCCTTTTTTCAGAACCTATTATAAACATATATATACAATAGATTTTTTCAATTTTATATGTTCACATGATAGTCAAGTACTCTAGAAATTCTGAGTACATTTGTCTTCCCAGGCGTGCCAAAAGGCATACCTGCCATAATAACGATTCGGTCATTCACTGCTGCATACCCATATTCGTGACAAATATTGCACGCTTTATCGATCATATCTTGAAAATTAACAGCATCCTGTGAATAAACACAGTTTAAACCCCATACAAGAGCCAACCTACGAGCAGTACTAATATTTGGTGACAGCACAAGCAAAGGTGTTTCCGGTCGCGACCTTGCTGCCCTTAGGGCAGTCGATCCTGATCCCGTATAAGTTACAATGGCATTCGCTTCAATTGTCGTTGCAACCTGTTTTGCAGCGGCACTAATGGCGTCGGCTGTCGTTGCTTCTGGCGGCAGTTCATCTTTTGCCAATTGCCTAAGGTAACTTGGTTCGCCCTCAACCGTCAAAGCGATTCGGTTCATAGTTGTCACCGCCTCTTCCGGATAATTGCCGGCTGCGGATTCTGCGGATAACATTATAGCATCTGCCCCGTCGAAAACAGCATTAGCAACATCTGACACTTCAGCACGTGTAGGTACAGCTTCCGTGATCATACTTTCAAGCATTTGTGTGGCAACGACTACCGGTATACCGGCGCGACGTGCATGGCGTATAATTTTCTTTTGCTTCGCGGGAACCTGTTCCATCGGAAGCTCAACTCCCATATCACCGCGAGCCACCATAATGCCGTCTGATAAAGCAATAATAGAATCAATTTCATGAACTGCAGATGGTTTTTCAATTTTTGACATTATTGCTGCGCGACCTTTAACAATATCGATCGCTTCCTGAACATCTTCTGGTCTTTGTACAAAAGAAAGAGCAACCCAATCAACACCAAGGTCAAGCGAAAACACTAAATCCTTTTTATCTTTTTCAGTTAATGCAGCAAGGGGGAGAATTGCACTTGGTACATTTACCCCTTTACGATCTGAAATTTCTCCACCGATCACAACCGTTGTTGTAATTTTTGTTGCCGTCACTTTTTCAATGTTCAAACGGATTTTTCCGTCATTAATCAGTAGTTCCGTATTTGGTTGAACAACTTGATAAATTTCAGAATGAGGTAAGTTCACTCTTTTAGATGAGCCAGGTGTTTCATCCATATCCAAGATGAATTGCTGACCCGTTTCTAATAATTCTTTATCATTTTTAAACACCCCCACACGTAACTTAGGGCCCTGCATGTCCGCAAGAATACCAATAGGTCTTCCCGTTTTCTTTTCAACTTCTCTGACAGTTGAATAAAGTTTTGACGCTTCTTGATATGTTCCGTGGCTCATATTAATACGGAAAACATCCGCTCCTGCATTTGATAGCTTCTCAATCATTTCAAATGAATTTGATGCGGGGCCTAATGTAGCTATTATTCTAGTGCGTCGACGACGATGCATATTTTGTCCAATTATTTAATTATTGTCTTCTGAGACTATTTTACTTGTTAAAAAATGAGTTACAAGCTCGATATAAGTTATACACATCGATCTTGGCACTTACAGCGTAGGGTGTATGAATGGAGAGGACAGGAACGCCAAAATCGATAACATTCATATCCTGCCGTGAAAATTCACCACCAATGGTTCCACCACCAGCCGTGCCCACCTTATAGGTAGCTGTTTGCCACGGAATGTCATTTTCATCAAGGATATTACGAATATAAGCTATATATTCTGAATTAGCGTTAAACCCCCGACCATAAAGCTTTAAATTAACGCCGTAACCAAGACGTGGTCCGTTGGTTTGTTCCCATGCATTTGGACGCATTGGGTTAATACCGGGATTCACATCGATGGAAATCATACGGCTATTACTTAAAGTTCGTCTTAATTGAGTTTCACGGTAATCATCACCGTTCTTTGCTTCTATAAGTCGGGCAATTAAATTAGAAAAATACTGTGATTTAGCGCCTGTATTATTAACATTGCCAACTTCTTCATTGTCAACAAGGTGAGCAATAGCCGTTTTTGTCGGTGTACCAATGTCCATTAAGGCGCGCACATTAGTGTAACTTGCTAAGCGGTCATCTTGACCATATGCAGCGATGAGTCCACGGTCAAATCCCATATCACGTGATTTCATTGCCGGAACTAAGAGTAATTCAGCTGAAACAAGATCGCCTCTTGTGATGCCGTAAGTGGATTTTAAATATTTTTCTACTTGATCAGAAACATCACCTTCTTGGCCTGGAATATGAGCAACAATCGGGTCCATTTCTTCTGCCGTGATTAACGCTGAAACTGGTTTATTTCCATATCCTCTGTCCGTATGTGGGGATACTTCCGGGATCATGAAAATAGGATCACCGTCATTCATTCCAATATTAATTTGAACTGTTGTACCGTCCTTTTTATCTACACGTCCTATTAAAGCTAAAGGAACGTTCGTCCATTGATGCTTTTTAATTCCGCCATGATAATTGGTTTGAAATAAAGCAAACTCACCCTTTGCATATAAAGGAATATTTTTAAGCTCTAACCGTGGGCTATCGATATGCGAAGCAATAACGTGCAACCCTTGTTCAAAATCTTCGTTCCCTATAACAATGATCGACACAGCACGGTCTCTATTATTGTCATAGTATTTAGCCCCTGGTGTCATAGGACTATTATCTTTCAATTCTTTAAAACCGTTTGCTCTTGCAATTTTAATTGCTTCGGTAACAAAGGTTAGTTCAGAACGTGCCTTATCCATAAAGCCTTTATAATCTTCAGCAAAATCGAAGACCGTGACACGTTGTTCATCGGTTAATGAAAGCCATGACGATTCACAATCCATATCCGTATTACATTCAGCAGCATTTACTTTTGATACCAGTAATGCATTGCTTCCTGCAAAAATCAAACTTGCTGTCAATATTGCACTAATTTTCTTGATTTGTTTATTCAAATACATGTATCCATCCCTATCGTTTTATAACTCAACGTTTTTGTTGCCTTATTAATACATGGTGGTATCTCTGTGTACAGAAAAAATCCGTGCAAAATGAATATTTTTCTTACATTTACTTAATAAAAAGATATACAAATATGAACTTACGAAATGATACAACAAAAAGAAAATTCTGATCCAAATGGCATTTGATATTATTAACCCCACAGGCAGCGCAAATATTGTTCTAATATGTGAGCATGCAAGCAATCATATCCCTATTGAATATGAAAAACTGGGACTTAGTGATCAGCAGTTGAAACTACACATTGCCTGGGATATTGGCATTGCGGAAGTTACAAAAAATTTAGCAATATCACTTGGCGCACCAGCCATATTAGCACGTTTTTCTAGATTATTAATTGATGCCAATCGCGCCCTTAATCAGGATGGGTTAATACCTACACATAGCGACGGCCACTTCATTCCTAAAAATAGTAATTTATCAAAGGATGATATAAAAAAGAGAATTGATCAGTTTTACACTCCCTTTCATCATGCTGCAGGCGAACTGATCAAGAAAAAAACTCATCATCAAGAAGCACCACTTATTTTTAACATGCATAGCTTTACCCCCTTTATGAACGATAAAGAGCGGCCATGGCACACTGGCATGCTCTGGAATAAAGACCCTCGTATTGCGAATGCACTTTTGAATGGCCTTACAAAAAGAGGGTATCATGTAGGCGATAACCAACCATACACTGGGCTTGAATTAAATCACACAATGAATACACATGGTACGGAACACGGATTTCCGCATGTAAATATCGAAATACGTCAGAATGAAATTGATACCCCACAAGGTATTAATAAATGGAGTGATATACTCCATGAAGAACTTGGATTGATCAGGAAAATGCCAGAAATGGCACTTATTAAGCATTACTAACGGAGCAAAAAATGGAGCAAAAAACACAAACAGAAATAGAAGCGGCAACATTTCGTAGAATTATTGCCCATATGCAAAAAAGAACAGATGCCCAAAACATCGATTTAATGGGTCTGGCAGGATTTTGTCGCAACTGTTTTTCAAAATGGTACGCCGCGGAAGCACATGAGCGGGGTATTGAAATCGATAAAATGGCTGCGCGGGAAATTATTTATGGCGTCCCTTACAATGATTGGGTAGAAAAACACCAAACAGAAGCCACAGAAGAACAAATGCAAAAAATGGACGAAAGTCTGAAAAAAAACAAAGAAATGTAATTTTAAAATTATAAGGAAACAACATGGTAGAAACAGGTGGTATTGCCGCTGATGCATTACGTTCATATATTGAACGCATCGAAAGATTAGAAGAAGAAAAAAAAGCCCTCGCCGATGATATTAAAGATATCTATGCCGAAGCTAAATCAACTGGGTTTGATGCGAAAATAATTCGCCAAATTGTTCGTCTGCGCAAAATGGATGAAAATGATCGCCAAGAACAAGAAGCATTACTAGATTTATATACTCATGCACTGGGCATGATCCGCGGATAATAAAAATCTATTTCAACAAAATAAGGCGGTGATAGTTCACCGCCTTTTTATTAAAAAAATCTTTTAATTAATCTTTGCTATCTTTGATAGCATCAACAATTTTTTGTGTTCGTTCATCTTCATTGGCGCCTTTAACAACCAGGATTGCCCAAATCACACATATTGCCCATAAAACAAAACCGCCCAATACTAAGAATACTAAACCAAGTACCCATAAAAC
>JABIPV010000211.1 GCA_018699075.1 Kordiimonadaceae bacterium
CCTGAATCTATACCAATAATTGAGCAATTAATTATTCAATATTGAAACTAGCGAATACGGAAAAATGCCTCGAAGAAATCTACAGGCACAACGGTTAGTCTTGAATAAATTTTTTCCCAATGTGACGTGACCGGATAGTCGATAGACTCTATTAAAACGGTATCAAAAGGGATGATTTGCGTGATGAGTACATAATATATATTATGCATATAATAAACTAATTTAGAAACTTATTTATACTGAGATTCGTTTTTAAGTTAGTTATGATGTTTGTGGGAAAATTTGTCAGTCGATAGTAAATTATATTCAGAAAGAGTTTGTATGAAATTACGACCTAAATTATTAGGTATTGCGGCCAGTCTGCGTAATGCACGTTGGGGTATTGGTAACCAATATCTGGTGGATTCCCTCGCGGGAATTGCTGATGAAGAGCAGTTATTCTCTTTCCTGAGCAAGGAATCGGAATTGCATTTGAAAAATTTCATTGAGGCAGGACGCAAGGATGGAAAATCATTTCTAGAAATATACGATAATCTCAAGAAAAATAAAGGTGATAAGGGCTTAAGTAACTCTGAAGTTGCATTGGCTTCTGCCTTGTGGTCAGCGCAAGAATATAATGTGGAGATAGAGCATATATCACTGTCTGAATATTTTCTCACTTCTGGTGCTGTACGTAATGAAAATAAACTCAAAGAGAAGTTGCTGTCTGCGGACGGTCTGTTAGTGTCGGGCCCAGTTTATTTTGGTGATCGCAGCAGCCTAGTGCAGTCCTTGATTGAAATGATACACAGTGATCCTGAGTTGTATGAGAAGCTTCAAGGCAAGCTTTATGGCGGCATAGCTGTTGGTGCAAAGCGCAACGGTGGACAGGAGACCACGCTGATTTATCAGATGTTTGATTTCGTCAATATTGGATATTGGGCAGTGGGAAATGATAGCGATTCAACCGCACAGTATGGTGGTACCGGTCATGCCGGTGATGTGGGTACGATGCATAAAGACAGTTATGGTCTGAAAACCTCGATGGGTGCAGGTCGACGAATAGCCAGCCTGCTTAATGATCTTGGCGCCAAGAGAATCATTCGGGGGCCAGTTAATGTCTTGTTTATTGTAATGCAGGATCGCAATGGGGAGGTTCATTCTCGCCTGTTGAATATACTTAATGAGTTTTCAGGCGAGCTAAATGCAACCATCATCAATGCATCAAAAGAGCGGATTTTCTCCTGTATTGCTTGTGATATTTGCCCAACACATATTGATGTTGATGAAAATTACCGCTGTGTCATCACTTCAAAACAAGACAGACTGAAACACCTACATACTGATCTTCTTTATCATGACGCGATTGTCCCAGTCATGTTTTCGCCCAAAGATGCTCTTGGGGTACGTAGCGGTTATCAAACCTTTATGGAGCGTTCACGTTACCTACGCCGTGGCGATTATGCGCTTTCAAATCAATTGATGGCACCGCTTGTTTTTGAAGAGATAGGGGCGAGCCAGAATTATGCCTTGCGCGCAATGACTTCGTTAATCCGCCATCACACAGTTGCCGTGCAGCCGATGATAGGCTATATCCACAATGGTGAGTTATTGAATGGCAAAGAAATTGGTGAGCAGATGAAGACATTTTTGGCATCGGCCAGACGTTTGGCAGCAGCACGTTTGGCGAAAGCCTACGAGAAAGAAAGCAGTCGTTACAGACCGGTCGGATATGTCCTATCAGCGAACAAAGAGGAAGAGGACGTTCGTCTCAATTCGCGCAAGAAAATGGTCAAGTCTCGTTATGAACATATGCTGAATGAAGCGAAGGATCGTTTGATTCCATGACGTGCATTGACGGTCTCAATGTTGGATGATTGTGACTCAGTATTGATGGGTAACATGATCTATAGATCTTTAGTTGTTGGTCTGGGGCAAATAGGCTTGGGGTATGACCTAGACTCTGCACCAGCAACCCGTGTTGCCACACTCGCCCGGGCTTTTTCGGTGCATCCGGAGTTTGAGTTGGTGGGTGGTGTTGACTTGGATGAAGCACGTAGACAGTTGTTCGAGTCACGTTATTCCTTGCCTGCATATGCCAACCTAGCAGATGCAGTTCGGGAAGCGAAGCCTGAAATAGTGGCGATAGCTGTGCCAACCGAAGCGCACTATCAAGTGTTGTCTCAAGTGATGCAATTGGGCACGCTGAAAGCCATATTATGTGAAAAACCACTTTCGTATGATCTTGCCGAAGCCATCGAAATGGTTGCTCTTGCGGAGAAGTCGGGTGTAGTGCTGTTTACAAATTATATGCGTCGATGTGACCCTGCGATCATTGAAGTGCGACGCCGGATAGTTAGTCAGGAAATAGCTGGCCAAATAAAGGGGATATGCTGGTACTCGAAAGGCATATTCAATAATGGTTCTCATTTTCTGAATTTGTTTCAATATTGGTTAGGAGAAGTCAGGAATTTTGAAATTATCAAATCTGGAAGGTTGTGGGATGGCCATGATCCGGAACCGGATGTCAGAATAGAATTTGAGCGGGGTGAAGTATATTTTATGGTGGCCTGTGAAGAGAATTTTTCGCATTACACAGTGGAGTTGATTGCGACTAATGGTCGCTTACGCTATGAGAAAGAGGCAATGCAATGGCAATCTTCAGTGCCAGATAAAAATAATGCGGGGTA
>JABIPV010000119.1 GCA_018699075.1 Kordiimonadaceae bacterium
AACATCCATCATGATTCCTTGATCAGGCCAACTGGTCAGTTCCGGCACCAAGATCAGATGACCAGATGAGCTAATGGGCAGAAATTCTGTGATACCTTGCACGAGCGCAAGAACAATAATTTGTAATAAAGTCAATATGTTATCCGGTTATTCATCGTCACTTGTCACATCATTGTGTAGAAGTAAGGCAATGCGGGCCATACGCTTCATGGCATTTGCAGAAAGTGTTGACCCAGAAATACCATTGATCGGTTTATCAAGAATATTATCATCCGTTATTTTTGCACCGTAAAACTGGGCGCGGTGGGTGCGGTTTTGAATTTCATGACCGCGGCTTTCTCGGTAAGTTAAAACGCTGATATCTTCTATGGTGCCATTTTCAACTGTAACACCAGTAGTGAAAAGCATCGTTCTGGCCACATTTTCAAGAACCCATAATGTACGGTTGCCATCTTTCCAATACCTGTAGCGGACGGGGGTGTCCACATATCCTGCATTCACTTGATTAATATCATCACGCAAGTCGCCGATGACCCAAACGGTCGCTTTTTTGGGGACATTACCGCCAAAGGCATCAGAAACATATGTACTGGTTTTTTTATAAACACGTTCCGCTGGTTTAAAAGTTTGAGCGGGTGCGGATAACGCACCCATTATGAAGACCATAATAATTAAGCTAATGAATTTCATTTATTTCTTTCATTTAGAACTGTAAGCCTAAGCCCAAATTAACACGGTTATCTTCTTTGGTAATATTGGCATAATTATCAATTTGATAATCTGCTTTTAGCACAACATTTTCGTGAGGCCAATAGTTGAGACCAAATGAAGTTTGTTTATTTGCCGTATCAATTGCACTACCGGCCGTATTATCCCACATACTGTAACGGGCAAATATGCCAATAGATTGTTCACTATCTATATTATATTTATAAGAAGGTTCGATGTACCAACCTTTTTGGATGTCCTTACCAAGAAGTTCTGCTTCAGTACTGTCTAAGTTCCACTGAGCATATAAGGCGCGAAGGCCAAGTTGACTATTGGTCGATAGTTGATGTTGTATATCTGCGTGGGCTTCGATGAGTGTTGCAGATGTAGGTTCAGCTGAAGTTTGTGTTAGATCGCTTTGATATTGGAACGATGCGCCGAAAGTTACGCCCGGTGCTGCCATCCATGAAAGTCTGCCTGTATAAGCCGTGTTTTTCCAGGATGCTTTAGCAACTTTTTGACGACCGCTCCTAATATTAAAGGCCCCAGATTGACCCGTAATTGGTGTTTTTAAACCAGAGTGGACCATAGCGTCATAACGAACTGAATCGCCGAGTTTTCCACTGAATTTTACACCTGCTTCCCACCATGTGGCGGGGATGATGTTTTTTTCAACATTATTGCGTTCAACTCCATAAAATGTTGGTGGTTCATGGGTTTCATTAATAATGCCTACTGGAACCAGTTGAAGCCCTACTGACGCATATGTATTTTCTGCAATGTCAAATTCAACAAATGCCTGTTCCAGTTCAACTTCACCAGGTTTTCCGTTACCGGATAGGGAGTGTTCAACTTCTAATTCACTGAAAAAGCGAATTTTATCGGTAAATTCGTGTCCCATAAACATCACAAATCTATGAAAATCTATTTGGTCCGTTTCGCCACCATTAAAATGCATTTCAGCATAACCACCTAGGCTCGTTCCGTTTGTTGAAGGCCCTGCAGAAGCCATGCTGCCTTCTTCAATTGCCGTTACAGTTGCTTCAATCATTTTTTCGGTTACTTCGACTTTTTCTTTATTTTCAATTGCCGTTTGTTGAGTAATTCCCATCATTTTTTCAAGCGCTGTTATTTGTGCCTGTTGTTGCTGGATAAGTTTCCACATTTCTTCAGAGGAAGGGAGTTCTTGGCTTGATACATTCTGTGTGGTTAATATTAATGATAAAGCTATAAGTGAAGCGGATGTTTTTAAGGTGTTAATATTCATTTTTATTCCATAATTTTCTTTTATTATTTCTACTTTTATGTACATACTTGTTTCAAAGTGTTGCGAATGATTCTTAATAAGTTAATTAATAATGATTATTAATATTAATTACAACATCAAAAATGCTTTACTGTGAAATAAGTTCTATAAATAGGTAATAAGATGAAAAATAATCAAAGAAGACGTGTGCTAAAAGTGATGGCCTTATCAACCAGTGCATTGATAATGCCGCATAAATTATTGGCCAAAAAAGCTGAATTACATAGTTGGCATGGGAATGCACTTGGTGCGCAGACGTCTATTCAACTTTATCATGATGATAAGCAAATGGCAGATCAAATATTGGCCCATTGTGTGAAAATCATATCAAAATATGAAAAAGCATTTAGTTTATTTGATGAAAATTCTGAAGTATCACGGCTTAATAAAAATGGTTGGATCAATAATGCATCCGATGAATTTGTAATGCTTACTAAATTATCAAAACAGTTCAACGAAGAAACAAATGGGGCTTTCGATATTTCAATTCAGCCGCTATGGGAATTATATGAAAAACATTTCCAAAGTGATGAAGGGAGTAATTTACCGAATAATATTGATCAAACCATCGATAAAGTTGGTTCAGAGAATATTATAATAAATAATTCAGATGTGATTTTGGAAAAAGAGGGCATGGGCTTAAGTTTTAATGGGATTGCGCAGGGGTTTATCACTGATAAAGTGACAGAATTTCTAAGCCAGAAAGGCTTTGCAAATACTTTGATTGATATGGGTGAATATCGAGCGGGGGGGGCTCAAGCGAGCGGAGAACCTTGGCGGATCGGTTTACTTGATCCATTTGATGCGGTTTCAATTGCAGATGTCATAGAAATGAAAACAGGAGCCGTAGCCACGTCTGGTGGCTACGGTAATATATTTGACCTAAGCGGAAAGCACCATCATATATTTAATCCGTCATCGGGGCTAAGTAGTAATCTATATGCGTCGGTAACCGTTAGGGCTTCTGACGCAACAACGGCTGACGCACTTTCAACGGCGTTTTCAAATATGAAAATTGAAGAAATTAAAACTATACTTCAAGCTAGGCCCGATGTTGAGGTTAGGCTTACTTTTAATTCTGGTGAGGTAACAGCGATTACGTCATCTTAGGTCTATACCGTGCTCGATATAGGCTTTTAAGCATAAGGCAAAATGTTGCCAACCGCTGACGTTGTCGTAGGATTGATCAAGCCCTTCTTGGGTGGACGGGTATGTTCCTTCAGTGATAACAAGGCTCGTAAAACCATCTTCTTTTTTAATAAATTTTAAGGCAACATCTACGGGGTCCTTATGGTGAGGTGACCATTCAAAAGTGATCAATTCATTTGTGATAATATCTTTGATTTTCACGTCGGCATCGCCGTAATGATCCCAAGTCCATGTTATGGTTTTGTCGGCCTTTAAATCGCCACTGGTTTTGTTTGTAAAATACTGACAAAGTCTGTCAGACTTCACTACCGCATCATAAACATCTTCGGGGGTTTTATTAACCGGAGTGGTAACAGTGAATTTAAGTTCCATAATGGTAACCTTTCAAGAAAATTTGTCTTTTTCTGTACTCAGCTATAACATATCAAAATTAATTCGCAGGGAATAGTGAATAATAACCGTATAATGCAGTATATAAGGGTGGAGTAATGAGCGAAGACGGAAAAGTCGGTAAACAAATTAATCTATTAAAAAGCGTTTTTGAAAAAGAGGGCGCGGCATTCGTCTGGTCTTTCTTATATTTTTTCGCGCTACTTTCCGCTTACTTTATTTTGCGTCCCATTAGGGATGCTATGGGCATAGCTAGTGGTGTGGGTTTCTTACCATGGTTATTTACCGCTACATTCTTTGTTATGCTTGCGGTTATGCCGATATACGGAGTTTTAGTTTCTCGTTATCCACGACGAAAATTTATCCCTTTTGTTTACCTTTTCTTTATCTTAAACCTACTTTTATTTTGGTATTTCTTCGCCAATAACATTCGTATGGATATAGTCGCGCAAATATTCTTCGTGTGGCTAAGTGTTTTTAATGTCTTTGTCGTTTCGATTTTTTGGAGCTTCATGGTTGATATTTTTAAATCGGGCGACAGTAAAATCCTATTCGGCTTAATCGCATCCGGCGGTACAATCGGCGGTATCGTTGGCCCGACAATTGTTACATTGTTTACGGATGTTATCGGAACAGAGAGCTTGCTTCTTATTTCTGCTGGGATGCTTTTATTTGCTGTTTATTGTGTGCTGAAATTAATATCTCTGCGTAAGGATGATTTAATTGACCAAGAGGATATTAAAACCACTGAAGCCGCAATAGGTGGTGGAATGTTGGCGGGGGTTAGTGCAGTATTTAAATCCCGATATTTAATGGGCATAAGTTTATTGGTTTTTTTGTTATCCCTAACGGCAACTTTTGCATATTTCCAACAAGGCAGTTTGATATATGAATTAGTGACGGAAACAGATGAGCGGGTGAAAATATTTGGCCAAATAGATCTTTATGTATCAATTTTTGCCTTTGTTTTTCAAGTGTTCGTCGCGGGTCCATTATTATCTTCATACGGGGTAAAGGCGGGGATTATTATCTTACCACTCGTAACACTTATTGGTTTTGCACTTCTATCCGTATCGCCAACTATTGGGGTGTTTATTATTTTTCAAACAGTACGTAGAGCATCTGAATATGGGTTGTTTGTACCTTCACGTGAAAATTTATTCAGCGCCACTAGCCGCGAAGAAAAATACAAAGCGAAAAGCTTTATTGATACGGTGGTCTTCCGCGGTGGAGATGTCGCCAACGGTTGGTTCTATAATATGCTCAGCAGTGTAATGGGGCTATCCATTAGTGCAATCGCCATGATCGGTGTTCCTATTGCTGCACTTTGGTGCGTGTTAGGTTGGAAGTTAGGTAAAAGTCACGAGCAGAAAACTAAAATTTGAACGGAGAATGACGATGACTGATATATCCCGTAAAGAGTTTTTAAAGTTAAGCGGTGCGGCTATTGCCAGTGGAGCATTAGCCTCTAGTGGTTTGGATAGCATTGCAAATGCTCAAAGTAGAGAACTTTTGCACCGACCTATACATTCAACGGGTGAAATGATCCCAGCAGTCGGGCTTGGAACGGCCAGTGACGGCTTTGGCCGTATGAGTAGTAATGATGATTATATTAGAAGGCGCAACGCCATCGATGCTCTTCTTTCTAACGGCGGCACGGTTATTGATACGTCGCCTACATATCGCGGTGCAGAGGCGGTCGTCGGTCGTGCACTTGATGATCTTAATAAGCGCGATCAATGTTTTCTTGCCACCAAAACCAGCATTTTTGGTAAAGACGATGGTATTGAACAGAATGCCAGGTCTTATAATGCCTTAAAGACCAATAGTTTTGATCTTCTTCAAGTGCATAATTTAAAGGATACCGATGATCATTTAGAGACCATAAATGCCTTAAAAGCAGAAGGTAAAGTGCGTTATGTCGGGATCACCCATGTCCGGTCGAGATTAAATAACGAAGCCGTTCATTTCATTGAAGATAACAAATTGGATTTTATTCAGTGCCAATATAATATGATGGACAGAAGCATTGAAAACTCGGTCCTTCCCGCCGCAAGAGAGCATGGTGTTGCAGTGATGATAAATGTACCATTTGCTAGAGGGCGTTTGTTTAGGGCAGTATCAGGAAAAAGTGTTCCTGCGTGGGCTAATGAATTTGGCGTGGACACATGGGGTAAGTTTTTCTTAAAGTTTATATTATCACACCCAGATGTTACAGTGGCGATACCGGGAACTATAAATGATTATCATGTACTTGATAATCTTGGGGCTTTAAAAGGGCGACTACCGACGGCGGTCGAACGAAATAAAATGATACAGTATTACCAAGATTTATAAAACGGAGACCAAAATGAACAATAAAACAAATATGACCCGTAAAGAATTTTTAAAATTATCCGGGGCAGCTGCAGGGGCAGGGATACTTGCGACTAGTGGAATTGGCAGTATTGCCAGTGCGCAAACAAGCGATCTTCTTCACCGACCTATCCATTCAACTGGTGAAATGATACCTGCGGTTGGGCTTGGTACAGCGCTTGAATTTGGTACTTTTGCAAATGATGCGGAATTTATGGTCCGTCGTAATGCGATTGAAACTCTTTTTAAAGAAGGCGGGAGTGTGATTGATACGTCACCCACTTACCGCGAAGCTGAAATAGTCGTCGGCCGTGCGCTTGATG
>JABIPV010000227.1 GCA_018699075.1 Kordiimonadaceae bacterium
ATCATATTTTTTGCGACACTCAAATCAGTCGTATTTTAAAACAACAAATATAGGGACTTACTTATGAAAATCGAAAAAATATTAATGGCATTAATCTTAGTTATAGCCGCAATACAAGCTTTTATTGACGTACCAATGTCTGGTCTTGTAATATTACTTGTTGGCTTAGTTTATGGCTTCATGAATCCTATTGCTGATATTCAAGAAAGAACAGTGTATCTCCTAGTTGCCTTTGCAGCCCCCACAGTAGCTGACAGTCTAGATTTAATACCTGTAGCTGGTACATACGTTAATGCAATCATTGACGGAATAGCACTTGGTGCGGGAGGCATTTGGATAGCGAACTTCTGCTTAAGTATATTCAACAGAATTAAACCGTAAAATAAATAAATCTAATGTATGATTAGTTTGTTTTTATTTCCCACCAGACAGCAGTGACTATCTGGTGGGAAATTGGGAATAATCTAAAGTATTATTTTAATATAGAGGGAAAATTATGAATAGAAACGAACTTATTGCGAGCGTGGCTGGATCAGCCGGAATTTCAAAAGCAGATGCAACCCGCGCTATTGATAGTGTTTTAGATACTATCTCAAACACTTTGGCAGCAGGCGAAGAGGTTCGCTTGATTGGGTTTGGTACGTTCGGCGTAGCCAATAGAGCCGCATCGGTCGGTCGTAACCCGCGCACTGGAGAAGCAATACAGATTGCTGCTGCTACGCGACCTAAATTTAAGGCTGGCAAAGCTTTAAAAGATGCAGTGAACAAATAATTCTATACCAACTAATGGCGGCGAAATGAGGAGTATCTCGTTTGCCGCTTTTTTGAATGTCTGCTTTCGGCGGTGATCTCAACTGGTCGATGCAACACATTGGTTAAATCTATATGCTGGGGTTCTGAAGTCCAGCGTTTTTCTTGGTCTTTCGTTTAATTGACGTGCCACCCTGTTAAGTTGTGCCTGCGAGTGTACTGATAAATCTGTTCCTTTAGGAAAATATTGTCTCAGCAGGCGATTGGTGTTTTCGTTGGAGCCACGCTGCCAAGGGCTTCTCGGGTCGCAGAAATAAACATCAATATTCGTTGCCAGACTAAAGCGTTTGTGATCAGCAAGTTCCTTGCCCCGATCCCATGTCAGCGACTTGTATAGCTCACGAGGCAGTTTCTTTGATTGCTTGATCAGGGCTGTGACGACGCTCTCAGTGTCTTTATTCTTTACCTTGACCAGCATTACATATCTTGTCTGGCGCTCAACCAGTGTCGCCATGTAACTGTTTTTAGAGCCGGCAATCAAATCACCTTCCCAATGGCCTGGTACAGCGCGGTCTTCCACGGAGGCAGGGCGTTCACTGATCGAGACCGCATCTTTTATCTTGCCAAGACCGCTCTTTTTCAGGGTAGCATGTTTTGATCTTCGGATGGTGCGCTTCGTCCTAAGGTGCTGAAGCAGCTCCTTTTTCAAGACACCGCGCGCCTGAACAAATAAGCTTCTGTATATGATTTCGTGTGACACTTGATGTTGCTCTTCCTGTGGATATTCCCGTCTTAGCCATCCGGCGATCTGCTGCGGTGACCAATGTTCTTTAAGCTTCTTTGCAACATTAAGCCTTAAAGTACGGCTGCGCGCAAGCTTACAGAGCTTGGGTCGACATGACCTGTTCCATGCTGCTTGATCTGCGGATGTTGCTCTATAGCGTTTATAACCTTCATTGCGCTTAATCTCACGACTTATGGTCGAAGGGGAGCGATCTAGTCTGGATGCTATAGTGCGGATCGATAACCCACCGACAATACTCCTTGATATCTCTTCTCTCTCGGCAAGTGTAAGAGCTAATCGGGACCTCTTACGATCAGGCGGGCGTATGCCACCCGTCGGGGATAACTGGCCATATATGGACGAAGATGGCCGATCAAAATAGCGACCAATATCCTTAAGGCTATCGCCCTTCAACCACCGATCCCACATATATTTCTTCTGTTTTGTCGTATATTTTATTCTGCTTCTGTAAGCCATATCAATCACTCCCTCTGTTTCTATATTAGAGTAAAGTGTTGCGTTGACCAGTTGAGACCACCGCCATAAGCGGACATTCAATAAAAGGCAATTAATGCTATAATGATCACCTCCTATTTAAATAGTTGACAAATAAATCTGCGCGACCTATCTTACCTACTAATTAAATAGGAGATTCTAAAAATGGCTCGTAAAACATCGACAACTTTAACCGAAGGCGAACAGAGGATTATGCAGGTTCTTTGGTCGGATGGTTCACTCACAGTGCGCCAGGTTTTTGATGTTTTATCAAAAGATCATGAAATTGCATATACTACAATTCAAACAGTCCTGACTATTTTAGAAAAAAAGGATTATGTGACGAGTGAAAAAACTGGAAAAGCACATGTCTTTTCTGCTCTCGTCACCAAACGTGGCGCACAGTCAGAGGCATTAAAATCGCTGGTAACCCAATTCTTCGATGGTTCGCCAAAAGCCCTCGCCCAGCATTTAATTAACGAAAAAGATGCTGATTTGATGGAGCTAGATAATTTACAAAAAATGGTAGATGCCACAAAAAATAATGATGAGGTGTAATTATGAATATCGAAATCATAACGCAGTTAATATACGTCCATCTGTGGCAGGGAGTATTGCTAGTTCCTATTATTTGGATCATATCAAGTTATTTTATTAAGAAGGATTCAGCGCTTCGTCACGGACTATGGTTTAGTACTTTATGCATGTTAGTAATTTTACCATGCACTACATTTATAGATTTGCCACGACTAACTACACAATGGTTTCAAATGGATGCAGCAGTTGAGATCGTCGACGATATTACTTCTTCTAATATATCCGATTTTTTTATTGTAAATGTAGAACAAAATGACGCCGCCACGCCGCAAATCTTATCAACTGAGACCTCTACCAATTTAACTCTCTTTGCTGCTTTGTTCGTTTGGGTTGCTGGTATCTGCTTAAACATCGCAAGCATTACTCAAGAGCTGATCTATAGTATTAAGTTCACAAATAAAATCAAGTTGAAGCCTATTGCAAATGAATTTTTGCCTATTAAATGGCCTTTAGAAAACAGCGCATTTAGAACGCCACGACCAATGGACGTCACTTATTCAACAAATACTTTTATCTGTAATATGGTGGTCTCCATTTGCACGTATAGTATCAAAACGAATATTGATAGAACGTGAACTCGCCTGTGATGATAGTGCAGCATTCCGAAGTGGTTGTGCGAGTTCATATGCAACTGCTTTGATCGAAGGTTCAAAACAGGTTGTCATGAGCAAAACCATAATGGTTGAACCAAAGTTAGCACTTGGCATTTTTCACAGACCAAGTGAATTAAAAGAAAGAATTATCCGTCTTTTAGAGACGGACTATAGTCAAGGATATATAATGAAAAAACATTTTTCCCCTCTAACGATTGTAGCTTTAATTGCTTCAGTTTTTGCAATTAGTTTTGCTACACCCGGTATAAGTTCAGATAGAGTAAAAAGTGGTGAAGCCACTTTACACCTTAAAGATACCACAAGCCCTTTCCAACGTTCATTTGTTGAAGCAGGCAGTGATGCAACCCCAGAAGAGTTGAATAAATTTTTAAATGCAGGTGCAAAAATAAATGAACTTTCCCCTCGTAATGGCACTGCATTAATGATGGCGGTAAGTGGGGAAAAAATTGAAAATGTTGAGTTTTTATTATCCAGAGGTGCTGATGTAAATTTACCGTCACGTGGTGATGGCAACCCTCTGATTGTGGCGTCTTCCAAAAACAACGTTCCTCTAATTAAGCGACTTATTGCGGCAGGTGCGGACGTTGATGCAATTGTACCTCATGATGAAACGCCACTAATAACCGCAATAAAGTTCCAAAATTTTGACGCGGTTCAAGTCTTAATCGAAGCCGGAGCCAATGTAAGCTTAGGTGCTATCGCCCCAGCTCAAGGGGTTTTGAAGCAAGATATTTGCCGCACCCCGCTTGGTGAAGCAAAACTAAAACGAAACAGTAAGATAACATATTATCTTCTTGAAAACGGTGCGCAGATACTGGACTGCGCCTCCTAAAATCTAACTACCACTAAAATCAATGATGAACATTTACTGACCTAAATTAGGTTAGTAAACGCTCGAACTTTGCTTAAATAAATTTAAAGGAAAATAAAAAATGAAAATAAAAATATTAATTTTAATGCTCGTAATTTGTTCTGTGTCCGCGAAAGCCCAAGAAGTAGTTAAAGACGTAACGTTCGATGCAGATTATTATGATAGTGGAAATTCTGATCAATATGGAATTATTGTCCTCACTGGTTCAGCTGGTGGCAAAGCTAACGATACTTCGGCGAATTTAGCTGCACTAGGTTATAATGTGCTGGCACTGAGCTATTTCGATCGAGATGGATCATCAATCATCCCTGAGACCCTCGAAATGATCCCACTCGAATATTTGGAGGCGCCAAGACGTTGGCTCGCGGCAAGAACAAAGGGGGTTGTCCTTTACGGCCTTTCTAAAGGCGCTGAATTTGCATTAGCGGCTGCGAGCTATGACGACGATTATATAGCCGTAATCGCGCTCGCGCCAAGTAAAGTTGTGTGGCAGGGAATACCCAAAGATTTCTCCACTGTTGCTAAAGCACCATCAAGCTGGAGCCGAAATGGTAAAGGTCTTTCATTTGTTCCTTACTTGAATAAAGAAGAACAAGAAAAGACCGGAATTGATAACCGTCATCAGGCATCATTGACTAATGTAGCCGCGGCTGAAAAAGCACTCATTAAGGTTGAAAACATTTCAATTCCTCTACTGCTTCTTTCAGGAGGGAAAGTAAGTCATGGCCTTCCACAACAATGGCTAATGACATTTGTACAAGTGCTGGAGATAACTGTACCCATATTAATTATCCTCAAGGCGATCATTTGTTGAGTGATTATACAGGAACTATGTTTGCAATTGTGGATAAATTTATCGAGGAAATTCGTTAAATTTTCTAATGGCGTAACGTCTAGATAATTTCCCTATAACCTTGATGCTATATAGTACAATAAAATTAAAACTGAGAGTCTGCTTTGGGTCGGAAGCAGACTCTCAGAAATGGCTTATTTTAGCATTTATAAATCGGTTTTTTTTGATTATTGAAAGTTTTATTTAGATTATGAAAGTTTCTCTAATATTTTATCCGCTATTTCAATATATGCTTTGGTGTGCGGGCTATCCGGTTGGCTAACGACAATGGGGTTGCCATCGTCTGACAATTTTCTTATTTCCATATCTAGGGGAATGCTGCCTAAGAAATCAATATTTTTTTCTTTGGCTGTATCGCATGCGCCGCCATGACTGAAAATGTCTGATCGTTCGCCGCAGTGAGGGCATATGAAGTAGCTCATATTTTCAATGATACCGAAAACATTGGTTTTTGTTTTATCAAACATAGTAAGTGCTTTACGCGCATCAATCAGGGCTAAATCTTGCGGTGTGGAAACGATTACCGCGCCATCAAGTTTAATATTTTGTACCATCGTGAGCTGCGCATCACCTGTACCCGGCGGCAAATCAAGAATAAGAACATCAAGCGGGCTATATAAATCCCATTTAACGTCATTTGTCATTTGTTGAATTGCGCCCATAACCATTGGTCCGCGCCAAATGGTTGCCGCGTCTTTTTCCATTAAATAACCAATTGACATGCTGACAATGTCATGATTTTTAAGCGGGGTAATTTTACCACCTTCTAAACTTTCGGGTCTTGCGTCAGGAATTCCCATCAAACGAGGAACACTGGGTCCATATATATCAAGATCAAAAATACCTGCTTTTAATCCTAATTTATTAAAAGCGAGCGCAAGATTGATGGATGTGGTTGATTTGCCAACGCCGCCTTTACCACTGGCAACGGCGATTACGTGTTTAACGCCCGCAATGCCGTCCGGTCCTTCTTGTGGTGGAGGGGTGCCGTGGCCACCAAATTTCTTTTTTTCAAAAGCTTTCACAGGTTCAGGTGTGGACGGGTTATCGCTGTGACCTCTTTCAGCCGTTAAAACGGATGTTACTTTATCAACACCGTTAATTTGCAGGAGCAGTTGGTCGCATCTTTGTCGGATATTTTCCATTGCATCAACTTCGCTAGGATTGATATTTAAGGCAAAGCCCACATTGCCGTCTTTGACCACTAAACCTTGAATTATACCCAAATCGACAATATTTGTGTCTAAAGTTGGATGATTTATTGTTTTTAATGCTTCTAAGAGCTGTTCGCGCTTGACGTCTGACATTTCATAATTACCTATAGTACAATTATTATTGTTCCACCGTTGAAGTGGAACATGAGTTAGCATATAAGATAGATATGATTTTTTTCAAAGGGTTTATGCGAACAATCGTATAAATCCATTAAATATATTAAGGAGTACTACATGTCGTGGCAAAATAACGGTGGAGGCGACGATCGTGGCCCATGGGGACAGGGACCAAAAAAAGGTGGCGGCGGTGGTGGACAACCACCGGATATAGATGAACTCATTCGCAAAGGTCAGGACAAATTTAGAAGTGCCTTTGGCGGTGGCGGCAGTGGCGGAAGTGGTGAAAGTCTCGGCGGCGGCAAAAGTATAAGTCTGATTTTATTTGGAATAGTCGTATTTTGGCTTTATCTGTGTACCTATATTGTTGATACCGATGAACAAGCAATTGTTCTGCGTTTTGGTAAATGGATCGAAACCACTGATCCAGGGATTCATTTTCACTTTGTGCCTGTAGATAGTATTCAGCTTACGAAAGTTACGGC
>JABIPV010000225.1 GCA_018699075.1 Kordiimonadaceae bacterium
AACGATCCATGCGCTTGACTGGATTAAAAAAGCCGTCGGTGAAGAAGAGCTGGAAAAGAAAATCAAGGGCGGTCTTAAGGGCTTGAAAGTGGCTAACTATTATGGCTGCATGTACACTAGACCGCGAAATATTTATCCTGAGAAAGATCAGGGTGAGGGTAGCGAGAGCACTTTAAAACCTCATTATATGGATGACCTTCTGGCAGTGGCCGGTGCTGATAATGTTGAATTTCCATTAAAAACGGCTTGCTGCGGTGGTGCCCATACACTCTCTGATAGTGATACTTCGACTAAACTGGTTCTAAATATATTAATGGCTGCGGAAGCTTCCGGTGCGGAAGTAATTGCAACGGAATGTCCTACTTGTCACACTGGGCTTGAAATGCATCAAATTCGCGCTGAAAAGATGTTTGGCAAGAAAACCAATGTGAAAATAGTATATTTTACTCAGCTTCTTGGTATGGCCCTTGGGCTTAGTAAACGAAAAGTCGGTTTGCAAGAAAATATATCAGATAGTTACGCACTTATGAAAGAGAAGGGCATCGCATGATGAGCGTCGGCGAAATGGCTGTGAAACTTGACGGCGAACTGATGTCGGCTTCTGATATGCTTAGCCTTGGGGAGCAGACATTGGAGCACTGGATTACGGCCCGCGACCTTGAGCCGACTGATAAAAATAAAGAAGGATTTCGCCTGTTAGCATTGCACCGCCAAGGCGCCAAAGGGGACCCAAGTTTTAATGCATGCAGAGAAACTTGCCGTGAACTCGTATATTATTATAATTTAATAACACTTGACCCGGAGCATGTTGAAACCTTACAAAGGCTTAACATGATGAAATTAATTACGAGCCATCTTTATTATTTCATTACGGGGAAAATGGAACAATCCCAATTGGGGGAGTTTTGTTGTTCATCTAAACCTATAAGATCTAAGCTTGATGGTCAGATTAACTAAAGGAGTTTCTGAAAATGCCTAATGTACGTGGTTGTGATTTGCCGGATGATTTACTTTATGATGTAGAAAATCATATGTGGTTTCGCGAAGTTGATGGCGGAAAAGTTCAGCTTGGAATGACTATGGTTGCTACGGCACTCGCCGGACAATTGGTTGCATTTACAGGTAAGAGAGTCGGAAAGAAAATTAAAGCTGGTAAATCGGTTGGAACGGTTGAAAGTGGTAAATGGGTTGGTCCTGCCAAATCAGCTGCTGCTGGTCTTGTCGCTGAACTTAATCAGAATCTCGTTAATAATCCAAGCATTGCAAATGATGATCCTTATAATGAGGGATGGATGGTTGTGCTTGAGCCAGAAGATTGGCAGAACGTGAAATCCTCACTGGTACTCGGGTCTGATGTAACGGGGCCTTACGAAGCAAAAATGGATGCTGATAATTTTGCCGGTTGCGGGGCTTGAGACAAATATAATTAATTGAGAATTGTAGAACTAAAGGCTATTAATATGAGTACAAGCACTACAAATATGGTTGAAGGCGAGATGAATATTGAATTACTCAAATCTCACGCTAAGAATGCAACCGAATTACTTAAAGTAATGTCAAATGAATGGCGCCTACTGGTGCTGTGCCATTTAATGTTTGGGGAAAAAAGTGTTAGTGAGCTAGAAGAATTGCTCGGTCTAAGTCAATCAGCTTTATCACAACATTTGGCCGTCCTTCGCCGTGAAAGACTTGTTCAAACAAGACGTAGTGCTCAGTCTGTTTATTATAGCATTGATAGTGAAGAAGTTGAGGCCATAATGGGTACTCTCTACGAACAATTTTGTAAAACCACCAACGCTTAATTCATTAAATCTTAATTCATTAAATCTTAATTCTGGGAAAATACCGAGATGACTGACTTTATCAAGCTTGCTGATGATTTTTATATCCATGGCCAAATTACACAAGAACATATTAGTCAAGCTTCTTCAGATGGCATTAAGACGATTATAAATTTACGTCCTGACGGCGAAAAGCCCGGGTACATTAATGCCCAAGACGCAGCAGACGTAGCAAAAAACAATAATGTAACTTATCATCATATCCCCGTTGCAATGACCGGCCCAAAGCCGGAGCAGGTTGCTTCATTTAAACAAACAGTGCAGGGCTGTGATGGTGCGGTTCTGGTTCATTGTGGCTCTGGTAAACGGGCTGCTATTCTCTGGGCTCTCTCAAATAAAGGCGCACTGACTGCAGACGAAATTATATCTGCATGCGCGAACTTTGGTCACGACCTTTCCAAACTAAGAGCCAATCTATAAGATAAATCCCCCCGTCTTAAGGGCTTTTCATAGTCTGAAATAAAGTTAAATTTAAGTCTTTTATATTATAAAAACGTATTATGCGAATATTCTAATATTTTAGTGATTTTTCACTCTTTTTATGTTATATTTTTGATCAACAAACTCATGCTCCTAAAAGCAGTATAAGTTTGAGAAAAAAATAACAAATATAAGGGAAAATAATATGTATATTAAGAAGTATATTACGCGAATTCTGCTGGCCTTTTTCTTGCTGGCCTTGCCAACGACGCTATTGGCTGCCGATGAAATTTACAAACCTTTTATTTTTGCCTATTCAAGTGAAAATGATATGGAAACCACTGCAGAAACTGTACGTGCAAAGTTAACAGAAGCAGGTTTTGAAATCAGTGGTGAGAATAGCCCCTATGAAGGCGTGCTAAACATTGTTGTGACCAACGCAGCACTACAAACCGCAAGTGCGGCCAGTGATTTTGGTACTTTTGCTGCAGCTCAAAGAGTGTTCTTAACAAAAATGGGCGACGCGGTACAGGTCAGTTACACTAATCCAAACTACATGGCACTAGCATATCGACTTGAAAGTGATCTAGTTCCAATTAAAGAAAGCCTTGTGGAAGCGCTTGGTACAGAAAAAGAGTTTGGATCTAAAAAAGGACTTAATGCCAAAAGGTTAACTAAATATCGCTACATGGGTTTTCCTATGTTTACAGAAAGATTTGATAAGCCTGACCTGCTCGCAACATATGAAAGCCATGAAGAAGCCGTAGCTAAGCTCGAAGAAGGACTAGCCGCAGATAGTGCAAACGTAACAAAGGTTTACAGAATTGATGTTCCGGGTACTTCAGACACTCTTTTTGGTGTTGCTATAGCAGAAGGAAATGGCGGGGATGATCACATCATGACTAAAATTGATTTTGAAGATACGCGCTCATCGGCACATTTACCTTATGAAATTCTGGTAAAAGATAATGAAATTTATGCCCTTGGTGCACGCTTCCGCATCGCGATAAGCTTCCCGGATTTAAAGATGGTTGGCAGTCATTCTTTTGCTGGCATTATGAGCGCTCCAGGTGCCATAAAAAAAGCATTGAAAACAGCGTCCGGTAATCTTAAGTAAAAAGGTCAGGCAATTACTGTTTCACGGGCTATGGCAAAGAATTGTAATTCTCCGCCTTCTCCGTCTAGCTTTACATCAAGCGGTGTTTTGATGCACTGCGCTTTATTCGCCGCTGATAAAGCCTGATCAAAATATGAATTATAAAGATTTTGCCGTTCAGTTAAGCTGAGCGGCTTTTTCTTTGCTGGAATGAGAGAAAATGCGCTCTCTATTGATAATTCAGGATTGATATTTACCGCCTCTTTATGGCTCCATAGGCCACTGATAGGATCAAAATTATATTGTGCTACAAAGCATTCACCATGTTCAGCAATAAATTCAATGGCTTTGATGATCATTTCCGTTTCAGCATCATCCATCGAATAATGAAAACCGAGCCGGCACCAGCCCGGTTTTATGCCATTGACACCCTTGCTGATTAGCGAGCGATATTTATTTGATAATGATTGATCAATATTGAGCAACCGGTGACCATAAGGCCCTGCGCAGGCACAGCCCGCACGGGTTTGCAAGCCAAACAAATCGTCCAGTAATGCTGTGACAAATTTTGGATGCAAATAAGAACCATTATTTGTGCGGATATTGAATGAAATAATGCAAACTCTTTTGCTCGGGTCCTGATTGCCAAGGATTTCAATCTTATCATTTTTCGCCCAGCGCCCAAAGGCCTTTGCTAACTGATCATTTTCGTATTCTTCAATAAGCTCCGTGCTAAGTGCATCTTTTAAGGAAAAAGCAAGCGCCGCTCTGAGCGTTTGTAAGATGCCGGGCGTTCCGGCCCGCTCACGCAGCTCTATTTCTGGGAAGAAGTCTTCCTCAGTTTTATTGACATATGAAACGGTTCCACCACCACTGATGCAGGGGCCAAGAGAGCTTTCATAAATAGATTTTTTAAACAGGAGTAAACCCGAAGAGCCCGGTCCGCCAAGAAATTTATGGGGCGAAATATAAACCGCATCTATTGATGGGTCTTCGCCTTCAGGATAACCGGTTGGGTTCATATTAATCTTCACATATGGTGCTGAGGCCGCATAATCAAAGCAAGCCAGCGCATCATATTTATGAAGCAGGCAGGCAATTTTATGAACTGGGCTGATGATACCAGTTACATTAGACGCCGCCGAGAATGAGCCTATGCGTAATCTGTTTTTATACTCATCATTTTGAAGTTCTTTTTCCAGCTGGACAAGGTCGATATTTCCCTCATCATCAAGCTCTATTTCAACAACAGTCGCCAGACTTGAGCGCCAGGAAACTTCATTTGAGTGATGCTCAAACGGTCCGACAAAAACAACCGGGCCGGTTTTATCCATCTGATTCTCAATAGCCTGATAATCTTCGTTAGAAACCGCACACTTCATTTGTTCTTTCATGCGCGCAAAGGTACTTGGCGGTATTGCCACACCAAGAATTTGCTGCAGCCGGTAAATAGCGGCCGTTGCCCCGTCGCCGCAGGTAATGACACAATCATCATCCGTTGCGCCGACTGATTTTTTTATACTGTTTTCTGCCTGATGAAAAAGTGCCGATGTGGTTCTGCCTGTCGTATCATCTTCGGTATGAGTGTTGGCATAGAGACGCTGAAGATCCATCATATAATTTTCAATAAACTCAAGCCCTCTACCAGATGCTGTGTAATCAGCATAGGTGACTATGCGTTCACCATATGGCGTCTTAATCATGCTATCGGTGCCGATAATATGCGGACGCAGTACATCAATTGACAGGGGCTGTTGATTAGATTTATTGCCGTCAAACCCGCTTAAAATATGATCAAATATTGACATCATGCAATTCCACTTTGTTAAGTCTATAATGAAGTCCATTAATGGAAGAATTATTCATTCAATATATACCCATATCGCCGAATAAACAAGCGCACCAAATTAGCATTTTTGTATAATATTTCTAACTTTATAGATATTTTAGAATATAGTTCTAATTACAACATTGAAAGATAGAAGGTAATATTCAACTTATTCTTGCCGAGAGGGATCATTCTTTTTGACCCAGAGCGGACCACTTAATTTCTTCTTCAATCCAATTAAGTTTATTATAGAGCTTTGGAAAGGCGTGTTCTTTAAGGATATTTTGTGCCGTAAAGGCAATCGTTGCAGGCAGATCACCGAATTCGTGTTTTCTGGCAATCAGTGAGATTTCTCGCCTGAATTTTCCTGTTTTCATTGGTATTATGCGCAAACGATCAAGCAAATGAATTTCCTGTAATAAACAAAGTGGTGTTGTCATGCACCAGCCCATACCGTTGGCCACGGCTTTTAATTGACCGGTGACGGTATCAAAACCGGATGACGATGGAAGGTTTAACCCCATTCTCTTAATTTGACTTTCAATGCGGCGTCCCATTGCGGAACGGGTCGTGTAGCGAATAAAAGGTATTTTTGACAGCTCATCAAAATCATCGGTTTGCCCCTTATAATCTGCAGGACAAACCAGTAAGAAAGGTTCAGAAAAAATATCATAATGCTCCATGCCGGGCACATCATCCAAATCGCGACTCGCCGTCACCAATATATCCACTTCATGGGATAAAAGTTCCTGATGTTGGTTAGGTGAATTGCCAGACCATATTTGGCAATTTTCGATCTGATCACGCAAGTCGCGGGTAACCAGATGGCCGATTGTATTGGCAAAGCTTTCAAACATGGCAATGGTCACATTGGAAAATGATTTTCGCTCTTTTTTACGAACTTCATTGAAGGTATTTTTTGCAGCCGTCAGCAGTGCGTTACCGTGTAAATACAGACGATCACCGGCCGATGTTAACGCCATCGGTCTAATATTACGATCAAATAGCCGGGTATCGGTAAGTTTTTCAAGCGACGCGATGGCCTGACTTACCGCTGATTGGCTAATGCCAAGGCGTGAGGCTGCTTGTGTCATTCCCCCCAAGTCGGCAACAAGCACGAATATTTGAATAGTGCGTAGATCAAACCCTGCTGGTAACACACGGATTTCCTCTTTATAATTATAACCCTGTTGGGCTTTCGCCCGTCAGGTCAGAGCATATCCATATTCTTCGGCTGAATCAATTACCCATGCGTAAAAGCTGTCAAAGAAGCTGCTGTAACTGAAAATAAGGTAATCATCATGCTGTAATTTAAACATAATTATACCGATTGAATGGATGCTGCTTTGCAACACACTCATCCCAGGCAAATCATCATCAGTTAGATTAATCGCGATCCCTTTATTGAGTAAGTTATCACTATTTTTTCCGTTAAGACTAATACCGCACCTAGAGTGGGATATATCAACGACGGAGGCGATGTCAGCGGAAAATAATTTTGATATTTCACTGCATAATAATTCATTATTGGAAAACATCATAAAATGCCCCGGTGAAATCACCGCAAAATAAATATCATTTTGAGAGATGAAATCCCCCACCACTGGAAGTGCATCAATGCCCAAAAAGGCAGCGAGAATTGCATCTGTTTTTTGTGCGCTATCTGGCCATGATTTAATTAAGACCATGCTTTGATAACGAACTTCTTTTATTGAAAGTTGATCAGACATATAATCTCTCCCCTTCTTTATCGTAAAAGTGCGGTTCTACGACAAGCACACTGTTACGTTCATTTTTTAAGGGGAAAGTGGCGGATAATGTGTTGCCGATTTGCGTATGTCCTTGTTTAATAAGAGCGAGCGCGATGAATTTTTCAAGCGCAGGGCTATAAGTGGTTGAGGTAACATGGCCAATATTTTCAGTGCCGTTTAAAACGTGTGATCCCGCCTTTAACGGCTTATGATCATGGGATATTAATCCAACCATTGTTTGGCGGCTTTGATCTATAAGTCCGCTGCGCTCTTTTAACGAGGAGCCGACATATTGCTTTTTGGATGAAGCCATTTTTCCAAGCCCTACATCGGCCATAGAAGTGCGGCCATCAAGTTCGGGGCCACTGATGTGTCCTTTTTCAATGCGTAAGGTGCCAAGGGCTTCTGTGCCGTATGGCGTGATATCAAAAGCTTCGCCAGCTTTCATAATTTCTTTCCAGACGGCAGTGCCAAAATGCGTAGGGGTATAAACTTCATAAGCACGCTCACCGGAAAATGAAAGTCTCGCTACCTTGACCGGCATATCACCAATTGATCCATCGGTGACACCCATGAAAGGCAATCCGTCTTCAGAAAAATCAACATCTGTTATAATTTTATTTAAGGTATCCCGGCTTTTTGGCCCTGCTACGGCCATGCCTGCCCATTGATCCGAGACGGAACTGACATGGACTTTTAAGTCGGGCCAATTGAGTGTTAAAAGTCGTTCCATCTGCGAAAGAACAGGTGCAGCGTTTGCGGTTGTCGTCGTCATAAGAAACTGTGTTTCCGATAAGCGCCATGAGGTTCCATCATCAAACATATAACCATCTTCACGCAGCATAACGCCGTAGCGCGCTTTACCGACCGCAACCTTTAAGAAGGCATTTGCGTAAATGCGATTTAAAAATTCGGCAGCGTCTGGCCCTTGAATATCAATTTTACCAAGACTGGTGACGTCTACTATGCCAACCGAATTTCTGACGGCGGTGGCTTCACGAATATAAGCATCCGTTAGTGTTTCGTCGGATTTTTTATAAACCCGTGGCCTGTACCAAATGCCAGCTTCGATCATTTCTGCACCGTGATCCATATGCCAGTTATGCATTGGCGTGCGTCTTACGGCGCTAAAATGATTGCCTATATCACGCCCGGCGAGCGTGCCAAGCGCAACGGGTTTATAGGGCGCACGAAAACGGGTTGTTCCGGCCTCGGGGATAGATATGCCGCGCAGTTCCGCCATGATGGCAAGCGCATTCATGTTGGATGTTTTGCCCTGATCCGCTGCCATGCCGAGCGTGGTATAACGTTTTAAATGCTCTACGGATCTAAAGCCTTCCGTGTGGGCAATGTTTAAATCGTTAACCGATACATCATGCTGAAAATCGACAAATTTCTTGGCCGATTTGTTGGATGATGGAATTACAGTAAGAGCGAACGGAATAGCGACGGGGTTTTGACCATTCACTTTTAACGCAGTCATATTTGATGGAGGCAATCCAAGCGCCTCTAGGCTTTCATTGGCGGCAGAAATGCCGTCTTCAAGGGATGCTTTTAGATCAAATGATCCCATAATCGCACCCGCGGCGAGCCAAGGACGATTTGCACGGCCCGGAATAAAGGACTGTATTTCATCATTAAATATCGCAGGCGTTCCCGTTTGACTGCATAAATTAATGGTCGGGGTATAACCGCCAGTTACAAGAAGCGCATCAACATTTATAGTGTTTTGCGGACCAATTGATTTTGTATCTGCGTCATATGGGGCAACTTTTATACTTGATAGTGATTTTCCGCCATTTGCCGATGTGACCACATGGCCAGTGATATAATTAATACTGGAATCTTTACACAGCCCGTGATTAATTTTTTCACGAGCATCAATCATGGTCGTGACATTGACACCGAGAGCTTTTAATTGATGGGCGGTGGTATATCCATCATCATTATTGGTGAATAGTGCAACATTTTGTCCAACACATGCCCCGTAGCGGTTCGCGTATCTTAATGCGGCATTAGCAAGCATTACACCCGGCGTATCATTACCGTCAAAAACGAGCGGGCGTTCAATACTTCCCGCCGCGATGATCACGCGTTTTGCAAATATTTTTAAATGACGTTGTCTTGGTTCAAAATTTTCTGGGACCGCTTTATGATCGGCGACTTTCTCAACGGCGCCGAGGGTGTTATCATCAAAATAACCATAAACGGTGGTGCGTGACATCATCGTAACATTGTCAATTTCTGATAATGTTTTTAATGTATCCGCTGCCCATTCATTGGCATCATAGCCGTCAATATTTCCTTGTTCTTCGGGCAGTGATCCTCCGAATTGAGCACTTTCATCGACCAATAATATTTTTGCGCCTGATGGTGCTGCCGCCTTTGCTGCGGCCAGTCCGGCGGGGCCTGATCCAATGATAACGATATCTGCGAAAATGTTGGCTTTTTCATAGCGGTCTGGGTCAGCGTCAAGGCTCGCCTTACCCATCCCGGCGGCGCGGCGAATGAAATGTTCACAAAAATGCCAAAACTTCTGCCCCGTCCCCATGAATGTTTTATAATAAAATCCAGCAACCAATAACGGTGAAAACAGCTGGTTTATTGCCATGACATCAAAAGACAGGCTTGGCCATGCATTCTGACTGTGGGCATCAAGACCATCATAAAGCTCTACTGTAGGCGCGGTGCAGTTGGGCTCAAGCCGTCCATCACTTCTTAGGCTGACGAGGGCGTTTGGTTCTTCTGGTCCTGCTGAATAAACACCGCGCGGGCGGTGATATTTAAAAGACCGCGCCATCATCATTTCGCCATTAGCAATCATCGCTGATGCGAGCGTGTCCCCTTCAAAGCCGCTATAGGACTTGCCGTCAAAAGTAAACTCAAGCGGTTTATTTTGATCAATGAGAAGACCTTTATTCTTTAAACGATTACCGCTCATGATTTATCCTCTGCCTGCCATGGTCCTTCAAGGGTTACGTCAGATATTTCATGGGTGACAGTGTCTCTTAAGACTTTGACGAATGACCGGCAACCTGATGTGTGCTGCCAATGCTCCATGTGAGCGCCGCGCGGGTTTTCGCGCATAAAAACATAGTCGCTCCATTTTTCCATATCCGTATCATTATGGTCTGGTCGCTGGATGCTCGCGTCACCGATATAGGTATATTCGCTTGCCTCTCTTGGACCGCAGTGGGGACATTTAATAATCATTCGACGACCTTATTGATGTGCCGGATATGGACCGGCACCCCTTTCATCAAGTTGGCGACCATTATAAAAACGGTCCAAGGTAAAATCAGCGTTTAAGGCATGCGGTGCGTCATTGGCGATTGTATGGGCGAAACACCACCCTGCTGCCGGCGTTGCTTTAAAACCGCCGTAACACCAGCCCGCATTTAAATACATTCCCGGTAGTGGACCCGTGCAAATAATCGGGCTGCCGTCCATGGACATATCCATAATGCCGCCCCAGTTACGAAGTAGTTTTAAGCGCGCTAAGTTTGGAAACATGGTCACCGCTGCCGCTGCCACATGTTCAAATATCGGTAAGTTACCGCGCTGGGCATATGAATTATAACCGTCAAGGTCGCCGCCAAATACAAGCCCGCCTTTATCAGACTGTGAAATATAGAGATGCCCGGCGCCAAAAGTCACGACCGTATTAATGAGCGGCTTCAATGGTTCTGTAACGAATGCTTGCAACACATGACTTTCAATTGGCATTTTATCAATGCTGGCGAGCTTCATAACGGTTGATGTATTACCCGCCACAGAAATTGCAACTTTTGGCGCTGATATATCGCCGCGCGTTGTTTTAACGCCTGTAACCGTATCACCGTCTTTAATAAATCCTGTAACCTCGCAATGCTCGATGATGTCGACGCCGTATTTGTCCGCGCCGCGTGCATATCCCCATGCTACCGCGTCATGGCGGGCGGTTCCGCCTC
>JABIPV010000180.1 GCA_018699075.1 Kordiimonadaceae bacterium
CACGCACGTCCGGATTACGGTCAACCCATGACATCATGCCTTCATCAATGTTACGACTTGTAAACAATGATGCCGGTTTGCCATTATGTTCGGCGCGGCGACGGCTGAAATCAATATCCGGATCTTTTGTATCCATGCGCATGGCATAAATATGGTCAAGCGAAATATCCACATGATCAGTGGTATAATACCAACCACGGAAGAACCAATCTAAATCTACACCGGATGCTTCTTCCATTGTACGGAAGAAATCAGAAGGGGTCGGGCGCTTAAACATCCAACGACGTGAATATTCTTTAAACGCAAAATCAAACAGATCATGTCCAAGAATTGTTTCCCGCAATATATTTAGTGATACCGCTGGTTTGGTATAGGCATTAGGACCAAGACGAAGAACACTGTCTGACTGAGTCATGATCGGTGTTTGATTTTGCGATTTCATATAATCAATGATATCTGATGGTTCCGTACCGTCCATATCAAAATCCCACTCACGACCCGCAACACTATCAAGATAAGAGTTCAAACCTTCGTCCATCCATGTCCATTGACGTTCGTCACTATTCACGATCATTGGGAAATAGAAATGACCAACTTCGTGGATCACAACACCAATTAGGAATTCTTTTTCCGCGGCCGTATAAGTACGCGTGCCATCATCATGAAGGATCGTACGTGGACCATTAAACGTGATCATCGGATATTCCATGCCGCCCACAGGGCCATTTACAGAAATCGCAACTGGGTAGGGGTAATCAAATGACACACGGGAATAAACTTCCATGGTATGGATCACAACTTCGGTTGAATATTTTTCCCAAAGCTCGCCACCTTCTTTCGGGAAGAAGGACATGGCCATTACAAACGGATTAACGGCGCCGCCTTGGTTGTACCCTTTGGCGTCCCATGCAAACTTACGCGAGCCTGCCCAGGCAAAGTCACGAACATCGGATGCTTTGAAGTTCCATGTTTTTGTACCTGATGTTCCTGACTTTTCGTTTTCTTCAGCTTCTTCAAGTGTGACAATATAAACGGGACGATCAGCCGTTTTCGCTTGTTCTAATCGGTCACGCTGTTCGTCGGTTAAAACTTCATCAGCATTTTGAAGCTCGCCGGTTGCGGCAATGATATAATCATCTGGAACCGTTAAGGTTACATCAAAATTACCAAATTCCTGTGTAAATTCACCAGAACCAAGAAATTCTTTCGCTGTCCATGCTTCATAATCAGTATAAGCCCCCATACGTGGATACCACTGGGACATTTCATATAAATACCCACCACCCTCAATTTCATCTTTCGGGAAATGCTCATATCCGCCGCGGCCGCCCATTACGTCGCTTTCAATCACATTAAAAGCATAATCAATCGCCAGATCAACATTATTTCCAGATGTCAGCGGAGCAGGGAGGTCGACACGCATTTTGGTACCAACCACCGTGAACTTAAGGTCACGTCCAGCTGATTTAACAGAATTAATTTCAAATCCGAATGATTGATCCGCTTGAAGTTGCTGTGTACGCAATTGACCAAGGCTTAAACGAGCAGGTTTATGATCAAAGCCTTTTACATTCGAAGGGGCACTGTTAAAGGTTGCTGTTTTATGCTGCATTGAATTTTTATTAAATCGGTTTTGGTCCAACTGAACCCAGACAAAGCGCATGGTATCGGGTGAATTATTGTGATAAGTAATCGCCACATCACCTGTTATGCGGCGAAGGTCTTCGTCTAGGGTGGCATTAATCACATAATCAGCGCGCTGTTGCCAATATTCATGGCCCGGTTCACCGCCCGCAGTACGGTAAGTATTGGCCGTTGGCAGAATTTCATCAAGCTGGCGGAATTTATCAACATAATCACCTTTTGTTTGCTGAACCTGCGCTGTCGCAACGGTTACAATCGATAGGCAAAACGTCATTAAAACAATAATTTTACGCAACATAGTAAGTGTGCTCCCGATTTTATCTGTTTATTTTTTGAATTAATAATGAAAATATACATATGCAATCGACGTCTGCATAGTAAATAATGATACTTTATTACTATAATTTAAATACTTGCACTTTCACTTAATTATTATAATCTATTGTCAAAACAGGGAATTAATCAGGACAATAACATCATGAGCACTCAATCAAATTCTTACGACGTCGTCATCGTTGGTGGTGGATCCGCCGGAATTGCGACGGCAGCAAGCCTTCTAAAGCGCCGCCATTGGCTGAATATAGCCATTATTGACCCAAAAGATGAACATTATTATCAACCGGGATGGACCATGGTTGGCAGCGGCATTTTTGTCATGGATGAAACCATCCGCCCGCAATCTAGCGTTATTCCCGCTGGTGTGACATGGATAAAAGATGAAGTAACCACTTTTGATCCTGATAATAATAGCGTCAACCTTAAAGAAGGCGGCAATGTTGGTTATGACCACATGGTCGTTGCCCCGGGACTAAAACTTAACCTCGACGCGGTTGAGGGATTAAAAGAAACGCTTGGCAAGAATGGTGTAACATCAAATTATCTAAAAGAAACAGCGCCATACACATGGAAGTTAGTGCAGACCTTTAAAGGTGGTAAAGCCATATTCACTCAGCCACCTCTGCCATTTAAATGTGCAGGTGCCCCGCAAAAAGCCATGTATTTATCATGTGATGAATGGCAGAAAAAAGGCATTCTTGCTGATTCAGATGTTGAATTTTGCAGTGCTGGACCCGCATTATTCGGTGTCGCTGATTATATTCCGCCGCTTATGGAATATGTTGAAAAATATGACGCTACGCTTAGCTTTGGTCAAAATCTTGTTGCGGTTGATGGCGACAAAAAAATCGCCACTTTTGCCTCAACCGATGCAGAGGGCAATGTAACCAAAACCGATAAAGAATTTGAAATGCTTCATGTGTGTCCACCTCAATGTGCGTTGGATTTCGTTAAAAATAGCCCACTTGCAGCAGAAAATGGCTTCTTGTCCGTAGATATCAATACACTTCAGCATACAAAATACAGCAATGTATTTGGCGCAGGTGACACAATTGCCACCTTAAACGCAAAAACGGCTGCCGCAGCCCGCAAACATGCTGTAGTAGTCGCAGAAAACCTTCTGTCATCAATGGATGGCAAAGAATTAATGTCCTTATACGAAGGATACGGATCATGTCCGCTTACGGTGACCAAAAACAAAATCATTCTGGCAGAATTTAGCTACGGCGGAAAAATCACACCAACATTCCCGGGTTGGATCAATAACACCTTTAAAGCTACAAGACGCGCATGGGTATTAAAGGCAGAAGTCCTGCCGTGGGTTTATTGGAATTGCATGCTTAAGGGCAGGGAATGGTACGCAGGATCAAAAAAGAAAGATCAAAACCACCATTAAATCATCATTAAGCTGATTATAAAACCTCCGTTACGGCCCTATAAGCCATGTCGATGGCGGATTTTGTGTTTGATCCGGCGTTGGCATCGCAGTTTCCTATGGCGATATTACCGTACGTTTGCCGTCCTTTAACCCATGGTTTATCGGCTTCACTGGCATAATCCGGTTCCCATATTAAACTTGGGTTATAGGCATAACCGTGTGGCCAGCGATTAACCGTTATGGCTTCTATATCGCGTTCCACATCAAAACCAGCATGACCAAGTGCCTGATCCAGTTGATTATTCACATGATCTTCGTATGTCTCAAAGGGAAGGCCCAGCATTTCCATACGGCCAACACGCCATTGGTCTGGTCCTTCAGTATCCGGCACCCACGGCACATAACACATATGTAAGACCATTGGATCATCAGGGGTACTGCCAAATTTATAATCACCCATTGATACAGGATAATCCAGCTCAACCTGTTTATAAAAATCATTGGTATAATAAACGAAATCCATATTTTGCTCTGCAAACGCACGCCAATTGGATACCAGTACCTTGGTATATGTAATTGGTGCTTTAATATTTGTCGCTAAGTTCGCCTTTTGCGCACTGGGAAATTCAGGGCAAATATAGGGGATCACCGCATTATAACAGGCCATAATGCATTTCTTCGCCTGAACTTTATGGGTATTACCTTTATGTATGTAAGTCACATCAACGGCTTTACTGTCCGCTGTATTAACAGAATGTACCACAGTACTATTGAGGCGAATTTTGACATTGTTATCTTTTTTATCAATTTCAGCGTAATTTACTTTGGCCGTCACCACATCTTCCATGGTGCTGCCGGGGACCGCGTCCGGTAATAAAGCACGGACAATTAACCGTGCAACCGATGCATTGCCATCGGGAAAATGAAAAATATATGGCTCATTACCCCGGTGCCCCGTACGAACAAGCGTATGATTAACCCCTGGCATTCCGCCATATCCTTGAACGGATGAGGCAGGGATAGCATTTATGCCAACCGCCCAGAAACTAATTCCCCAACGCTGATAAAGCGATATAATTTCTTCATCTACTTTTGCATAATCACGTAAGAAAGTTTCGTAACTGGTTTTTCGTAATATTTCAAACTTTTCATCGAAAGTTTTACCCGGCATATAATCAATTTCTTCTAACTGTAAGCGCAACAAATCCTTCTTCGCTTGCGGACTAAGCGGCGTTTCAGCAACAAATTCTTCCCATGGTTTTTTTCCATAACCAATCACCAGTTTTTCTTGCGCAAAATGGTTTTTATCAAACAGGACACCTTTTTGTAAACCCATGTTTTTATAGAGGTTTTGATCAAAATGATCGTAAAACCTTTCTGTAAAAATACCAAGTTCTTTTAAGAAATTCGCCGCCACATCACTATATGCAGATGGGGTATCAAGGGATTCTGTACCGCCATATCCAATTCGCGTGTCGTTACCATGCTTAAATTCATTACGTTTGGCATGGCCGCCAAAATCATCATGATTATCAAGGATCAAGATTTTAGCATCTGGATTGGCTTTACGGTAAAAATATGCCGATGAAAGACCACTAATACCACCACCAACAACAACTAGATCGTAATTTTCTTCTATACTGGACGCTGGCCACTCTGTGCCCATAACCCGTTCATGCATGGTTTCCCATGATCCATCATGGCTACCACGTAGTCCAGTTTTTGTCGGGGGGTAATAATTGTTATCTAATTGAAATTTTGGTTGCTGATTACCAAATGTCTGTGTCCATGGTGACAATAATGAAGCACCAATCGCCGCACTTGTCCCATTTAAAAAATCCCGCCGTGTTACCATTTATTTTTTCCTATTTTTTTATGTTTTGAGCCTATAGGGAATAATGTTCAAATACAAGATCAGGCATGCCAATATTCCGTTTTAAACTGAAAAAATATAAAATTTATGTTATATATTATGGATCGCTTTAATGAGGGGCATACAGGCAGCTACTGTTAACAATATTGGGTTTTATCATGATGAAATTAAATATAAATATGGTCACTTCCCAAGCAGAATTTGACGCAGTAATCGCGGGAAGGGATGAGAAAATAGTCGAAATATCCCACGCATTGCGTAGCCTCCTCGCCGATATAATGCCCGGTATCACAGAAGTTTCATGGCCCAAAATGAAAATTGCCGGTTACGGCGTGGGACCAAAGAAGATGAGCGAGCATTTCTGCTATATCGCGCCATTCACCAAACACGTTAATCTCGGCTTTATATATGGCGCAGATTTGCACGATCCAGATGGCTTAATGGAGGGCACAGGACAAGCCCTCAGGCATATTAAAATAAAATCACTCGACCAAACCACAAACCCAGCAATCAAAGCACTGATCGATCAAGCCTCAAAGCATTTACCAAAACTCGCATAAACATGACCCAAATCAATGATATTGCCTAATTCGCTGTCATAATGATCTAACACAACAAAGGAGGTACACAGATGTTTATAAATGATCAAACAGCAAAATTCCTTGAAGAAAGGGATCACTACGTAAGACGCAATGCAAAAGATGCCGACACTCTAACCGATTACGATTTCAAACAAATAGCCGAAAGCGCCGGCGTATCACTTAAAATCGTATTAGAAGATGCAAAGTATACAAAATGGACCTACGACATCATAAACATACCGCATGATAGAATGATGTTTGCAATGATTGCACTGGCTGGTTGTTCCACTTCTTCCGAAATTAAATGCTATAAGCCCACGCCAGATTATGTCGGCTGTTTTTATAAGCGATATCCTGAATACAAAAAGGATGTTGAATAATGTTGAAATTGATAATTCTTTTACTTCCTGTTTTGTTATTTTACAGACTGATCTTTCGAATTTTATCTTTGTTGATATTTATGGTAATATTCCTAGATGATTTAATTATTTTAGGGAAAAGTTATGGAAGAGAAAAAGCAAGATGGAGTATCGATGCAACTTCGGCGTCTGTGGTACGAAGAAACAGAAAACCTGAAAACACAGTTAACAAAAATGTTGTTTGCTATAAATGGCGGAGGCACAGTAGCAGTGCTGGCCTTCATAGTACAACTTTCTACAGCAGAACCACCACTAACAGAGTTAGCCAATTCTATGATGCTTGCCGTACTTTGGTTCATAGTTGGGCTAGTACTCGTAGTATTGCAAATAGCAGCAAGATTATACAATATTTATGATTTTGCAATAAAGGACAGTGTGATGGAGAAGCCCGTCACTGGAGAAATTACAATAACATCCAAAGTGCTTTTTGCCTCGCAAATTATCTTTTGCATCCTATCATTATCAGCATTTCTGGCAGGAGTAGTAACCGTTGCAGTAGTGATGTACTAAAGCTTAATAACAACAGAAATTTTGAGTTAGAGGTCGCATCATGATTGGTTCGGCTTTTTCTATATCTTTTTTTTTGCAGCACTCTTATTGGTAGCAACCGGCATTAAGCACAGTTTTACTGATAACTCATAGTCAATTAGTTTAACCATTTAATATGCAGATCCAGTGCACTTTTTTTATTATAGATTAACACGAATAATTCTTTGAACGGAACGGGGCGTCAGATCAACAATATTGGCAATAACAGCCGTTGCAATTCCTTTGTGGTGCAAGTCCATTATATTCTTAACTCTTACGACACGGGCGCACGTTTCAGTGTTTTTTGATGTCGGCTGATAAATAGGGGCCATTTTGCAAACGACATTAAAAGCATAGTTAATTCGCATAATATATATTATGGTAAATTTTTAGTATACGTATTTATGTGTATTGGGCGCTGTGAGCTTGATTAGCTTGTCTTTACCGTAACCTGCTTCACTTTAATGTCTATAGATAGTTGTAACGATTTTTAATTTTTTGTTTTTTAGGTCTCTGAGTATTCTCGCCCAGTGTAATGCTTCGTCTCTAAAGGCAAATATGATTGCGGCGCGTTTATTGGCAAAGTATTCTGGCTGGCTATCAAGAACCTTATTGATTTTCACTTCTAATACCTCAATCCAGGTTTTTGTATGATCTTCTGTTTTAACAAATGAAAAACCATTTTGCTTGGCTATTTTTTTTGCAGTTTGTAATGATTTGGTAAATTCTTTTCTATTCACTTTTTGAGTTATGAATAAATAGCCTCCGGATAATGTTGAATATTTTAGGCTCTGCCAATCCAACTTATAATCTTCACCAATTGCCGCATCGAAGGAAAATACATGGGCGAAAAACTTTAATTGGTTTTTTAAATTTTTATCCGGCAACAATCTCGAAGCTTTTTTAGTAAGGTCAAGACGCGTAACGTTGCGGTCAACATCCTTTGAAGCTTCATCCGTACACGCATAATCAACATATGGGCCATTTCCAGACGCAACATTGCATAAATCAGTGCCACATAAAGCGTCATAGATCTTGATTTTTGTCTGATAATCAATTTCATATTTTTGGAAAAATTTTCTGTAAGCCGTGCCCATCTGTGGATAATGTGGAAATTTTTCCCATAATAAATCTTTACCTAGATTTATATTAACGCTGTCGTCTATAACGCGCTCTATTTTTCTCTTTGTCGGCTTCGCAGGTTGTTTTTTATTTTTAAAATTAA
>JABIPV010000115.1 GCA_018699075.1 Kordiimonadaceae bacterium
CCGCGCTGCAAGACAAGCAGGCGGTGGCGCCAATCCACCACAAGGAGGTAACCAATGAAGAATTTAATCGCATGGTTCGCGGAAAATCACGTTGCCGCAAATTTATTGATGGTTTTGATCATCGTCGGTGGTGTAGTCAGTTTACCGCTTCTAAGAACAGAAGTGTTTCCCGTTGTTTCTGCTGATGAAATTCAAGTTTCAGTTAGTTATCTTGGCGCAGGCCCTGCGGAAGTCGAAGTAAATATAACCATCCCTATTGAAGAAACTTTAAAAGGTGTGGCCAATATTAAAAAGATGTCATCTCGTTCTTCAAGAGGCAGTTCACGTGTAACATTACAATTACTGCCTGGTGCAAATATTCAAACTGTCATGGATGAAGTACAGTCGCGTATTGATGGCATTCGTGCTTTCCCCCGTGATATCGAACCGCCACGTGTGCGTCAAAATATCCAAAATGATGATATTATTGATGTCATTGTTTCCGGTGATGCCGACCAAAAAACACTTGCCAATGTGGCAAGACGGGTAAAGGCGGATTTGCTTGCGCTTCCTGATGTAACGTTAATCGATATTCGCGGTATGCCGCCAACAACAATTAGTATTGAAGTATCAGAATTTGATCTGCGTCGTCTTGGAATTTCTATGGCGACCGTGGCTAAGGCGATTAGCGATAGTTCAGTGGATATTTCCCTCGGTTCAATCCGTAGTCAAGGTTTCGGTTCTCTGCAAATCAGGGCAGAAGGTCGTGCCTATTACGAAGAAGAATTTGCCGAAATTACCCTTCTTCAACAAGCAAACGGTACGAGAATTAAATTAGGCGATATAGCGACCATTAAAGATGGCGTGAGCGAACGTTCATTCATTTTCCGCTCAAAAGGTAAGCCATCAATTACCATGGAAACCCAGCTCAGCCCGGGTCAAGATGTTCTTAAACTCACGACTGCCGTAAAAGAATATCTTAAGGTTGCCGCACCTACATTTCCACAAGGAATTACCGTCACCACATGGCGCGATGATAGTGTAGAATTTTATCAACGGCTTGATATGTTAATCTCCAACAGTATAACAGGCCTTATTCTTGTTTTCTTCTTACTTGTGATGTTCTTACGACTTGATCTAGCCCTTTGGGTGACTTTTGGTATTGTTATTGCCTTTAGTGGCGCCTTTATGGTGATGAAATTCTTTGATTTTTCCGTTAATCAAATTTCGTTGTTCGGCTTTTTGCTGGTGCTTGGGATCGTGGTGGATGATGCCATTGTGGTCGGTGAGGGGATACATGCGACCCAGCGAACTAAATTTAAAGGTTTAAAAGGCGCCATTTACGGTGCGCAAAGTTTGTCGCTTCCCATTATTCTTTCTGTATTTACTACTATTTTGGCTGTTGTGCCTTTACTCCTTTTTCAATCTGAAACGGGGCAACAGGCACGTGATATTGCGGTTGTGGTATCCGGTGCACTTATATTCTCACTGGTGGAATGTTTACTTATTCTGCCATGCCATTTATCGGGTACAAAGCATTTCGAACTTCCATATGCGTGGTATCAAAAATTCTTAACTTTCCAGCGTAAGGTTGCTCAGTGGCTGATTGATTTTGCCAGATATAAATATAAGCCATTTATTGAAAAATGCTTACGGGTAAAATATTTAACGGCGGCTTCCTTTTTCGCGGTATTAATACTGTTTACGACAGCATATGTTCTTGGATTTATTCGTTCATCTTTCAACCCCGAAATTCCGAGTAATATGCTTCGTTATTCAATTGAATTATCGGAAACAGCTCCAGAAGGTACCCATGAAAGATTTCATGATAAAATGATTGAAGCCATTAGTGGTCCAGGCGGTATTGAAGATGAATATGAAGAGAAAACAGGCTTACAGCGCAATGTTCTTTTTCCCAACTATAGTAGTTTTGCATTCGGCACGCGTATTTTTATGTCGCTTGAGATGTCTTCAGAAGCGATGGCCGTTCTTGATGCAGAAACAATCATGAATGAATGGCAAGAACGGGTCGGGGAAGTACCGGAAGCCGTGGAAGTCACACTGCGTAATTCCAGAAATACTGGCCGTCGTGGTGGTGATCTGAGCTTTTATGTCTCTGCCAGTAATGACAGTGATCTTGAAGCAGCCGTTGAGCGTGTGAAGCTTGAAATGCGTGATATTCAGGGCCTAACACAAATTTATGATAATCGTGACCGAACGGGTCAAGAACTAAGGCTTACCCTAAAACCGGAAGCGGAACATTATGGCCTAACGCTCGGGACACTAGGTGATCAAGTACGCCTTGGTTTTTATGGCCGAATTGTACAGCGTATTCCTCGTGACGGTGAAACAATTGACATACATGTTCGTTACCCACTATCCGCGCGTCAGAATTTGAATGCCTTGCGGGAAATGTATATTAGAACGCCAGACGGCGGTGAGATACCTTTTAACATGGTTGCTGAAATGGAATATGCACCGGTTTTAAATTCACCGGAACGTATTAATGGTCAAAATATCATTAAAGTTCAGGCACGTATGAATAAAAATATTGTCTCTCCTTATGAGGCTTTCCAATTTCTTCAAAACGGTATTTTCATTGATCTTTCAAGCGAGATCAGCGGATTTACCGTAATTCCGGACGGACAAGTGGAAGAACAAACCATATTCTTTGGTGAAATTTCTTTCTATCTTTCATTAGTTCTTCTTGCCATTTATGCTTTGCTGGCCATTGGTCTTCGGTCATATGTTGAACCGTTGATTATTTTAACGGCGGTGCCGTTTGGCTTTGTGGGCGCGCTTATTGGTCATTTAATTGTTGATATGCCCGTTAGTCTTTATTCGTTCCTTGGGCTATTTGCCGCATCGGGTGTGGTTATCAATGATAACCTCGTGCTTGTTGATTGTATTAAGAGATTGAAAAAAGAAGGAATGAAGTTTACCGAGGCGATCGCAGAAGGCGGACGTATGCGCTTTAGGGCGATTATCCTAACCTCGATAACAACTTTTGTTGGTCTTGTTCCGATTATGCTTGAAACAAGTTATCAAGCGATCTTTATTATTCCGATGGTGGTATCGCTGACATTTGGCGTGCTTTTCGCAACCATGATTACATTGATTTTGGTGCCATGCCTCTATGATATTAAAGACGGAATTTCTGAGAAACTCTCGTTCCTTAAATCAACGGATGACCGTGGAGTGAGTGAAGAAGCAAAAGAAGTTGGTGCTGCCGAATAAGGACCAAAACTTATTATGGATGAAGAACTTTGACGGTCATACCGTCGAGTTCTTCACTCATTTCAATTTGACAACTAAGCCGACTGCCTATGGTGCGGTTATCGAGAAAGTCCAGTAAGGAGCTTTCGTCTTCGTCTGCTTGCCCAGCTATTTTCCTATAGTCTTGGGGGATAACAATATGACAAGTGGCACAAGCACATCCACCACCGCAATCTGCATCTATCCCGTCGATATCATTATTGACGGCAATTTCCATTAAAGTATGACCTAGTTCGGCCTCAACAGTCTGTTCTTTATTATCGGGGGATATATAAGTAAGGGTAGGCATTGAAATTTCCGTTTTTAATTTTTGTTCTTAATGTTCACTGACTTTGACTGCGCTGCTGGCTTTTATTTCTTCCATTACAACGTAAGTGTGAGTTGCACTGATATCTTCGATACTTGAAAGTTTTTCACCTAAAAACCGTCTGTAATGTTCCATATCACTGGTTCTTACCTTGATTAAATAATCAAAACCACCGGCGACCATATGGCATTCCTGAACTTCGTCCATTTCCATAATTACGCGGCGAAAATTATCAAGCGCGCGTGTTGTTGTCCGGCCAAGTGAAACTTCAATGAATGAAACGAGGGCCGCATCAAGCATACGTGGGTCGAGGATGGCCACATATCCTTTTATAAAGCCTTCTTTTTCAAGGCGCTTCACACGTTCAAGACATGGTGTTGGGCTTAGATGGACCATTTCTGCCAATTTTACATTGGAAATACGGCCGTCAACTTGCAGTTTTTTTAATATGTTTCGATCAATTTTATCCAATTTGCGTGACGTATATTGGCCCGGTAATTGACCTCTTGATTTTACCATGGTTTTTATCTCTTATAATTATTGATTCAATAGAAGAAAGGCACAAAGAATCGAATTTTTTCAATATTTTATGCTAATAACTTGCAAAAATACAGTTTTAAATATATTTTGAATTTTACACAGTGTTTATGAGTGAAAATTATAACGAACTGTAGTTGACTTTGATTGTTAAGGGGCGTAAACGATTGTTTTTAGGGCATCAAATTGCCACAATTAAAGTCAATAATGTATTTTAGTAGAAGTTTTCAGTACTAAATAAATAGGTTAATACCATGAGTGAACAAACGATCGAAGAGCTTGCAAAGAAACTTATTCGTAGAATGGGCCGGAGCCAAGCAATTGAGATTTGTGAAGCGAATAAATGGATCAGGGTTTTAGAACATATCAGAAACCTAGATAAGAGTGTACATAGCTCATAAAATGCGTTAGTTCTCTTTTCTAAACTTAACTCCCTAAAAATTGTATTAAGGGTGGGGACATGTATTACAGCGTTTTCAACCTTTTTAAGATCGGTATTGGCCCTTCAAGTTCCCATACTGTGGGCCCTATGATTGCGGCTAAAAACTTTCTAACGTCAATTTCAAATATTGCCGATGTATTCTCTGTGAAGGTAGATGTTTATGGCTCACTTGCTTTAACGGGCCATGGTCATGCGACCGATAAGGCTATTCTCCTTGGCCTTGAAGGTTATGAGCCCGCCACCATCGATCCCGCTATTATCGATGACCGCTTTGAAACCATAAAAGAAACGCAATCCATTAATATATTAGGCCAACATGTAATTGCTTTTTCTCTACGCGAACATATGCCGTTTCATATGGAAAAGCTTCTGCCTCGTCATAGTAATGGCCTTTGTTTTACGGCGACCAATATAAACGGTGATGTGATCAGTAGCGAAAACTATTATTCCATAGGGGGTGGCGCAGTTTTGAATGAAGCTGATTTTGGTCGTAACACCCCGCCTGCAGAGGAAATTCCAGTGCCCTTTCCGTTTGATACGGCGGAGGAGCTGATGGCGGTTTGTGATAAAAACAATCTTTCAATTGCAGAGTTAATGTGGGCAAATGAAAAAGCATTGATGTCCGAAGAGGATATTAAAAAAGAACTTGATGTTATATATGCAGCTATGGAGTTTTCCATTGATCGCGGCTGTGCGGCAACGGGTAAACTGCCCGGATCTTTAAATGTCACCAGACGGGCAGCTCAGTTTCTGTCTTCTTTAAAAGAAGCGCAGGAAAAGCAGCTTGGTGATCCGTCGGTAATTCTTGATTGGATTAATCTGTGGGCCCTAGCTGTGAACGAAGAAAATGCGGCGGGGGGACGAGTTGTCACCGCGCCTACCAATGGCGCCGCAGGTATTATCCCCGCAGTGCTTAGATATTATGATCGTTTTTATAATCGTGATGGTGATAAAAGAAAAGTTTATGATTTTCTTTTAACCGCGACGGCGATTGGTTCTCTTTATAAAAAGAACGCATCCATATCCGGTGCCGAAGTAGGTTGCCAAGGTGAAGTTGGCGTGGCGTGTTCTATGGCCGCTGCAGGACTTACGGCTATAAAGGGTGGAACAGTTATGCAAGTGGAAAATGCTGCAGAAATTGGTATGGAGCATAATTTAGGTCTAACCTGTGATCCAATTGGTGGGCTGGTTCAAATTCCCTGCATCGAACGTAATGCTATGGGAGCTGTTAAGGCTATTGATGCATCACGTCTAGCCCTACGTGGTGATGGGCTTCATCATGTATCACTCGATAAAGTGATCGAAACCATGCGCCAAACCGGGAAAGATATGCAAGCTAAGTATAAAGAAACTTCCAAAGGTGGTCTTGCGGTTAATGTTGTGGAATGTTAACAGCATAAAATTCTATTTAAATGCCAATAATGTAGATAATATATCGGTAATTTTGCCAATATAGTAACATATTCTGCTATCTATTTGATAATGTCCTGTTCATAACACTTTTTAATGAATTAGGACATTTGCTATGTATTCTTTAAATGATAATAAACAAATCACTGCCTTGACGCTGGCTGATATTAGACAAAATTTACGTAAAATGGTTCATGCGGATGAAGTGAAGTGTGTGAATAATTTACTTAATGCCACAGAGCTAACAACAGGCGAGCGAAGTCGTCTGGTGGAAAGCGCACGTGAATATGTAACTCTCTCGCGTGATCAAAGCGATAGCCAAGGCACCATGGATTATTTTTTACAAGAGTTTGATCTTTCCAATAAAGAAGGTGTCGCATTGATGTGTCTCGCGGAATCTTTGCTAAGGGTTCCCGATGGGGCAACCGCTGATAAATTAATATCTGAAAAAATAAGTGCCGGCAGTTGGTCTGATCACAAGGGCCACTCCAGTTCAACTTTTGTCAATGCCTCAACTTGGGGATTAATGCTCACTGGTGAATTTGTTGATCTAGGCGCAGAAGTTAAGGGAAATACCGACAACTGGTTTAAGAACTTTATTAAAAAAGCAGGTGAACCTGTAGTACGCACGGCCATCATGCAAGCCATGCGTATCATGGGTGGTCAATATGTTTTGGGCCGCACCATTGATGAAGCCATTGAACGCGGGGCCAAAGAAAATAGTGCAGCCACGCGTTTTTCTTTTGATATGCTGGGTGAAGGCGCGCGCACTATGGCCGATGCGGATCGATATTTTGAAGCATATAAGAAAGCGATTAATGAAATTGGTGCGCAAAATAATCATGATAATCCTTACGCTGCAAATGGTATTTCCGTCAAATTTTCTGCGCTGCATCCACGCTATGAAATGGTCAATCACGATCTGGTAATGGAACATATGTTACCGCGCATTACTGAACTTGCGATTTTAGCTAAAGAAAAAGGTCTTGGATTTACCATTGATGCTGAAGAAGCAGACAGGTTAGATATCTCCCTAGATATATTTGAAAGTTTAGCCCGTTCTAAAAAATTAAGTAATTGGGATGGTCTTGGTTTGGTTGTTCAGGCTTACCAGAAGAGAGCGCCTTATGTGATTGATTGGCTGAAATCATTGGGCCATGAATTAGGGCGCAAATTTATGGTGCGCCTCGTCAAGGGTGCTTATTGGGATAGTGAAATAAAGCATGCGCAGGAAATGGGACTAGCTGATTATCCTGTTTATACCCGCAAACCATCAACGGACCTTTCTTATCAGGTATGTGCGGAAAGACTTATGTCGTCACGTGATGTTTTCTATCCGCAATTCGCCACCCATAATGCATATTCCGTGGCGCTCGTATTGGAACTGGCACAAAAATGGAATGTGGCGGCGGCTGAGTTTGAGTTTCAAAGACTGCATGGCATGGGCCATCTTCTCTATGATGTGGTGAATGACAACACAGAAATTGATTTTAACATACGGGTTTATGCACCGGTTGGTGCCCATAAAGATTTACTTCCCTATCTTGTAAGACGTTTGCTTGAAAATGGGGCGAACAGTTCCTTTGTAAACCGTTTTATGGATAAAGATGTTTCTGTGGAAGAACTTATGCAAGATACCATCAAAATGGTGGAAGATAAAAAGCCTATCCGTCACAGCATGATACCTTTACCAAAAGACATAATAAGTTATTCAACATGTGAAAAATTTCCGCGTAAAAATGCCGAAGGGTTTGATATAGCCGATCCGCTTGAAATAGCCGATTTGAACGCAAATTTGAATATTTCACATAATTGGCAAGCGGGTCCTATTGTATCAGGTAAGATGTCTATGAAAAAATCTATAGATGTGATTTCGCCAACCACTGGTAACGTTATGGGAACCGTTGGAGTAACGACAGACAAGGATATTGAACGTGCGTTAAGTGCGGCAACCAAATCCCACAAATCATGGAATAAACTTGGAGGTATTGCCCGCGCAGAAATATTAAATGCAGCTGCCGATGCACTGGAAGCGAAATGCCAATATTTTATGGGTCTTATCGCTGAAGAGGCAGGGCGAACATTGGCTGATGGTCTTTCAGAAGTGCGCGAAGCCGTCGACTTTTTACGTTATTATGCTGGGCAAGCTGCGGAAAATTTTGAAGGAGGAAAAGTTCTTCCCGGGCCAACAGGCGAAAGTAATGAGTTATTTTTACAAGGCCGTGGGCCATTCTTATGTATTAGTCCGTGGAATTTCCCACTAGCAATTTTTGTTGGCCAAGTAACAGCGGCCCTAGCGGCGGGAAATACGGTGATCGCAAAACCTGCGGAACAAACACCAATTGTTGCCGCAGAGGCGATAAAAATTATGCATGAAGCGGGCGTCCCCGTTGATGTGCTTCATATGCTTCCTGGTGATGGTGTTCATATTGGTGCCAAACTAGTGGCTGATGAACGGATTTGCGGCGTTGCTTTCACAGGGTCAACCGATACCGCCAAAATAATTAACCGCAGTTTGGCAGCACGTAATGGTGCCATTGTTCCTCTGATCGCCGAAACAGGTGGTCAAAATGTGATGATTGTCGATAGTACGGCCCTTCCGGAACAGGTGGTTGATGATGCTATATCTTCGGCGTTTCAATCCGCAGGACAACGCTGTTCGGCACTTCGAGTGCTTTACGTTCAAGAAGATGTTGCTGATGTGGTTATTCCTATGATTAAAGGGGCAATGGATTGTTTAAGCCTTGGAAATCCTAGCGATTTATCTACGGATGTAGGCCCTGTGATAGATCAAACGGCAAGGGAGCTTCTTGTCAACCACGCACAGAGAATGGATAAGGAAGCCTCTTTGATCAATGGATTGGAGTGTCCCGCTGAATATGAAAATGGAACGTTCTTCGGTCCAAGGTTATATGAAATTTCATCACTCGATCAGCTTAAGAAAGAAGTCTTTGGTCCAATACTTCATGTGATTAGGTATAAAGCATCGAAGCTGGATGATATTTTAGCGCAAATTCAAAATACGGGCTTTGGATTAACATTGGGTGTTCATAGCCGAATTGAAGAAAGTGCAAAGTATATTTTCAATAATCTTGATGTGGGTAACACATATGTGAACCGTAACATTGTTGGTGCAGTTGTTGGAGTGCAGCCCTTTGGTGGACAGGGTCTTTCCGGTACCGGTCCAAAAGCAGGTGGCCCTAGATATTTATATCGTTTCGCAACCGAAAAGACTTTGACCATTAATACTGTCGCGACGGGCGGAAATACGGAACTGTTTGCGATGGAGGAGGATGACGTTTAAAATTAACTGTGCTAATAAAGAATGCATAATATTAAGTGGAAGGGCTTGAGGTATGTTTCTGAATAATAAAAGTTTAAAGTTTGTTTGTGCTGCGGTCTTATCAGCAGGGTTGCTCGTATCTTGTTCTGAGCAAGATCTGGCAAATATCAAACTTACAGAGCATTTAAAGAAATATGATCAAGCCGCGCAAATTATTATTGAACGCAATTATAAGTCTGATAATCCTATTGCTCGCGATGAGTGGGAAGCTTTATTCATTGTGGATGAAGCAGACGAATTTAACGATATTGAAATTGGTTTGATCAAAGAAAATCAAAAATTGATCATCGAACAAAACAGGCAGGCGGCGATTAGAAAGTCAGCTATTGATCTAGACCCACTTCGTAATAATGAAACGGCATTAGGTGAATTTTGCCATCTTATTCCAAAAGGCGGTATGCTTCATGTGCACCCTTACGGGCTTCTTTCACGGGAAGTGGTGGAAAAATTGCTAAATAAATATGATCCGACAATTACGCCAGATTTTTTCATTACTACCATAAATAATAATGGTCAAAAATTATATAATCCTGAAATTGAAGTCTTAAGAAATTTACCAAGTGAAGTAAATTTTTCAACATATACGCAAGAGCAAAAAGAAATCTTTATGGATATGTTCTTTTTACCAAAGGAACCTGTCTCTCATGATTTTACCCGTTTCGATGCCATCTTCACATTCGTTATTTGGTTGATTGAAGATGAAAATCAAGATGAAAAAATGCAAATGGTTTATCTCGATTTCTTAGAAAAGGCCGCCGAAGAGGGTATATCTTATATCGAATTTACCAATGGCTTCCCCCCTTCCATCGAAAGCATTGAAAAACTTCAAAATTGGTCAGATATTTTCTTTAAAGAAACAGATATTGTTGTGCGTTGGAACATAGGTCAACTTCGGTTCCTTCCGGGTTCAATGAACAAAGACATGATTAAAACATGGAATGAGCTTTTGCTGGAACACCCTTCTGATGTGATTGTCGGAACTGATCTTTATGCCATTGAACGTGGAAATCCTGCACTTGAAAAAGCGCAAAATGCTTACGGCTATTTAAATGGCTATAATCAGGAAAATCCAGAACACCCTTTAAAAATGACCATGCATGCAGGGGAAATTGGTGATCCACGCAATGTGAGGGATGCCATGATTATGGGTGTTTCAAGGGTCGGGCATGGCGTCTTACTCGACACTGATTTAATCACACTCGAATATGCCCGCAATAAAAGGCTTGGAGTTGAAATGAACATTAACAGTAATCTTCAATTGAGTGTTCACGACAAATTTAAATCACCACATCCTTTTTTGAAATTCTTACGCCTTGGTTTAATGGTGAGCCTTTCCACGGATAATGATGCCATTTTTGATACCAATATTTCTAAAGAATGCATCGCCGCGGTTAGCACCACGGATGTTACATATGCAGAACTTCAAGCCATGAGCTTTAACAGCATCAGCACCAGTTTCGCTAATGACAAAACCCGCGATATTCTGAAAAATCGCCTGATCCAAAAATTCACATTATTTGAA
>JABIPV010000218.1 GCA_018699075.1 Kordiimonadaceae bacterium
AAGCTGCCGTCCCCATCGCCGCATATACGCCATTCCGTAAAGTGGGAAATATGGTTTATATCGCAGGCCAAGGACCAGCCTTTAGCGGCGTAGTGGGAAAAGACTTCACCCGCGACGAAGCATACGAATTTGCCAAACAAGCGGGTATAAGCGTTCTTTCGCAACTTAAAAAAGCATGTGATGATGATCTTGATCGCGTCGTCCAATGCGTTCAATTGCAAGGCATTGTTCGGTGCACAGACGATTTTACGGAACAACATTTGGTCATTAATGGCTGTTCGGAATTATTCCGTGATGTATTTGGTGATGCTGGCCTTGCGGCACGTGCCGCCGTGGGGACCAATGCCCTGCCCGTTGGTTTTGTCTGCGAAGTCATCGCCACGTTTGAGATCAGGGTGTGACTTCCCTTAACAAATATAAAAAACAACTTTTGGATCAACAACAAGAGCTAGAAGCATTTATATTAGACCATAAAGAAAACGCAGCAACCGTAGAACTTGACCAAACATCCGTTGGACGCCTTTCCCGTATGGATGCCATTCAAGGTCAAGCCATGGCCGAAGCCGTTAGAGGACGCCGTAACGTCGAACTTAAAAAAATCGAAGCCGCTTTAGAACGTATCACTGAAGATGAATTTGGTTATTGTCTCACTTGCGGTGAAGATATAGACGAAAAAAGGCTGGACCTCGATCCGTCTATTTCACTTTGCAATAAGTGTGCAGTTTAAGAAAAATAATATTATAAGCGGAATTCAAATATATTCACGCTCATAATTTAAAACGACATAAAAAAACGGGCCGCCAATAATGACGACCCGTTTTCAAATACTTTTAAACTTAAATTATGCCATTTTACAAGCTTTGCTTAAGTTATCCAATGCAGTTTTAAGGCTTGAACGTGGAATAGCAATGTTCATGCGCATAAAGCCGCCTGAACCAATGCCGTATGATGAACCGGCGTTTAATTGAACACCACATGCATCTACTATCCATTCGCTAAGTGCCATTTCCGGTGTAAGGCCACCATGACGACGACCTGCATCGCGCATTTTATCGTGATAAGCTTTTCTGTATTCAGGTGTAATTACTTTTGCCATAAGGCCATTACAATCAAGCCATGCAAGGTAAGTACCTTCTGGTTTTGAATATTCAATACCCGGCATGTTGCCGTCTTTATTAACAGCTTCTACAAGAAAATCGAAGTTGCCATCAACATATTCAGTTACTTCATCAACCCACTGACGACCTTCTCTAAATGCTGTTTCACAAGCAATTAAGCCAAATGCATTACAACCAGCATCATGTCCGCCGCCGATCATTGTCGCATCCATTAGATCTTGGTTTTGTGTGAAGAAATAAGCCACTTTAAGATTAGCGTGACCAAATGTTTTACTTGGTGAACGGTAAGAAATACTACTGTTTGCATATTTTTCACCAATTGAGGCATATGGCGTAAACTTATGACCTTTGTTTACATAATCGCAGTGAATTTCATCCGCAAGAACAGTTACACCGTGACGCATACAAACATCCCCGAGGGCACGAAGTTCGTCCGCAGTCCAACATTCGCCTGATGGGTTATTTGGATTACAAAGGATCAAACATTTAGTTTCATAATCAAGGCGGCTTTCAAGATCTTCAAGATCCATGTGCCAACGACCATCAACCTTTTTCATTGGGTTCATTTCAACGCGCATACCTGCTTTGTTGATCGCCCCTGTAAATCCACTATATGTTGGTGTTTGAAGAATAACTTTACCTTTAACTGGGTTAAGAGCACGCATAGATGAAATCATACCAGGCTTAAGAGCTGATGAATTTCTGATCCATTCTCTCTTAACTTCAAGACCATAACGATCTTTATTCCAATCAATAATGGCTTCATAATAACTTGCAGGAAGACTTTCATAACCATAGTTATCATAATCAGCACGTTTTTTAAGTGCTTGAACAACTTCAGGCATTTGTCTGAAATCAAGGTCCGCAATCCCCATTGGCACAGTGATATTTTCTTTACCGTAGCGACGAATAGCGCTATCCCACTTAATAGAATTTACACCAACACGGCTATAAATTTCATCAAAGTTATATTTTGAACGACGACCACGTGATTGTCCCATGGCAAATGCACCGTTTGAGCCCGCCGCAGCAGACATAAGTGCGGTCATGCCAACACCTTTCATGAAATTTCTACGGTTTTGTCCCATTACTTTCTTCATATGCTATTCCTTTTAAAATATTATTATGCTTAAGCGTTTGCTTAAAGTTTCCCTTTGAAGATACCCAGTTAGGTGTATATTTTTTTTATTTTTTA
>JABIPV010000179.1 GCA_018699075.1 Kordiimonadaceae bacterium
CAAGGAATCATGATGGATGTTGGCGTTCATGTGGGAACTTTAGGGGCTGTGATGCTCTATTTTCGTCAAGATGTTGGCCGCATGATTCATGCTTTTATCCAAATGATAACTTTTAAAAAAGAATATAATAAAATGGAGCGTCACTTGATGCTTGCATTAATATTATCAACGATTCCAATTGTCATAATTGGCGGCCTAGCTTCAAAAATGGGGTTAACTGATATTTGGAGAACGATTGAGATTATTGGATGGGCTTCAATTGTCTTTGGAATATTCCTCTATTGGTTTGATAAACATTCTAAAACTAACTTAATTCTGGCAAACCTGTCTTTTAGTCATGCTCTCATCATCGGGATTGCCCAAATCTTTGCCATTATACCTGGCACTAGCCGTTCTGGAGTTACGATGACCGCCGCGCGCGCGCTTGGTTTCACGCGAACAGATGCGGCACGCTTTTCAATGTTAATGTCAATCCCTACGATATTAGCTGCAGCAATTTTACAAATAAAAGATCTTTTGGATACAACGTCCCTCACCATTGGAACCGACTTGTTATTAGGGGCGGGCCTTTCATTTGTCTCAGCCCTACTTGCAATAGCCGGTTTGCTAAAATGGTTGGAAAAATCCTCAATGACACCGTTCGTAATTTACCGTGTTTTACTAGGAGTAGGCTTGCTGATGATGGTTTACAGTTAGTTTTATTTTTTTAACCATTCAATAAAACCAATTGAACTATCTATCAGTTTTGCACGCGGCGTTTCAAGAAGTGCGGCATGATCACCGCCTTTTAAGACCACCCACTGCTTATCCGCATTTGGAAATTTTGAGAACGCATCCGCATGAAAATCTGTATGGGCAAGCGGATCAAACTCACCTTGCAAAAGCAAAACTGGCATACTTACTTTTGTCGCGTCTAACTCATTATACTGATGTTGATAATTCCAGTCCGCACGCACAGGGTCTGCTGCCAATGAATGACGAACATATTCGTCAATTGCATTTTGACTTATGGATCCGGGAACCAAAAAGTCACTTGCCGCGGCCTCTGCAGTATTCGTTGCTCTTGGAGGTGCACCAAATTGAATATCTTCAGGGTAAATAAAATCAAGCACTAGTGGATATCCAAACAATGTAAGACTTTCAATATTCTCAGGATATATTTGGGCCGTAAGTTGGCCTATCATTGATCCCATTGACCAACCCCATAAATGAATTTTTTCACCATTTTTATTTTCAAGCCACTCGAGAACTATTGATAAATCTTTTGCCGCGCGCTGCGGTGTATTCCATCCTGTATCATCACGCGGTGTTTCACCGTATCCACGGGCATCAAGCGCCCAAACGCTATAACCTTTTTCATTAAAGCCATCCATAAGTGAAAGTTCTTCACCTTCGACCTGTAAATCAAAATCTGGTAGTGAACTCCACGTACGACCATGATGTAGCAAAATATAACCCTTTGGATTTTCAACGGTCTTTTCCCATAACGCCATCGGATGACCATCGGCCATGATGGTATTTTTAACCAGTTCTTGCCCTGCCCCTAACACGGTCTGGACAGATAATATGAATATTATAGGAAGTATCAAAAGAGCTCTTAAATGTTTCATATTCTTTTCCTTAAAAAAAATTATTATTATTCTGCATAAGCCCAATTTTTGGCACGGTGATAATTATGAATAGGAATTAAACCATCATATTGTTTATTTTCTTTGTCTTTTACAATATTTATCGACAATTTCACCACATCATTTTTTAATAAATTTTCCATTTTACTAAGAGCATCTTTAGAAAAAATATAAACCAGCTTTCCCTCTTTTGCTTTTATGCCAGTTTGAGATTGGAATTGATTTTTGTCCGTGTTCAACGATGCTTCAAATATTTCTTTATTTGACGAAGAAGACATAACTTCTGCATTTCCTGTCATATGATCCATGTTAGCTTGATTGCTGCCTATGGGACCTTCTACGGTTTTAAATGAAGCATAAATATCCTGATCATCTGGCTGTCTAAAAGCAATAACGACATCCTTAATCTCTACATTATCATCATTTGAGAGGACAACACCAATTTCACCAATATCATTTATAAAGATCGTACATTCAATACCGCCCCAAGTGCCCCCACAACCCTCATAAGACAATAACCAGTTTAAAGCTTTTTCACGAGCACGGTATGATGTCCATTTTGTGAAATCATTTGATGGCCGACTATAGGGATAATCAGCTCTATTTTCATCGGCCCCTTCAATAAAAGCTAATACCGTTTTTTCCAGATTAAAATAATATTCTGTAATTTCCTTGTTTCTTGCTGTAGCTTGAATTTTTTCAAAACCGTCGGGTGATCCGGGCTGTCTCAATCTCTCATTTGATAGATATTTTTCCGCTTTGTTATCTTCGGCAACCGTTTCAACGGATGTTAAATATTTATCCCAATCCTCTTCACTAGCCTGACTTAGATAATTTTCTTTAACTTCTTGATAAAAATTATCAATTTTTTCCCACTCTTGATCCTGTAAAAAATTTAGCAGTAGTTCTCCTGGTATTTTACCTTCTTCCACATCAAGTTCATCATACAAATGTATCTGTCTTGATAACAGAAGATGATTAATCATGGCATCATTCGCTTGCTGTCTAGCGGGTTGCGCTAAATTAAGAATTTCCGGCGTATTACACGCAGCTCGACGGGCAAAAATTCGTGCTTCTTTCTTAAATTTTTCAACCTCATCCAACTTTCCCGAAAAACTAGAATTTGCCATGACAATCTGACCGTTTAATGCTTCCGCTTCTAAACGTGATAACAAGGGGCAATGCTGATTAAATTCTTCAATAATGACCATCGCCTGAAAATTTTGAAAGAGCTGTTCTTGCGTTTCGTCTTGCGCATATGCGGCCACTATCGACAGGCAACATACTAGGCTTGCAAAAACAATATTTATAATCGCTTTCAAGACACCGATTTTCATTTGTAAATTCCTAAAATTAAAACCAGCAACAAATTAAACTTTTAATGTGGCTAAATTATTGCGGTTTTCTCGAAAGTGACGTTAATGCTTCATCGATAAGGAATAAGTCAGTAAGAAGCGCCCGCACATGTATGGTCGCATTTAAATTATCAATCACCTGTGACCCAATAGAAGGCAAAGAAAGAACCATTTTAACAGCAACTTGCGACTTTTCAGCATCCGACTTAAGTATTTCAATGAAGTCAGAAAATTCTGCGCCTGACGTATCAGTATCGCTCACCACGTTAACAAAATTATCTGCAACCAATTCCAAGCCCGTTTTCATATCTTCAAGATATACTCTAACCGATGGTCCATCACCACCACCTGTATATTCGAAATCCCTGCCTTGTGCGGCATAAGCCAACATAAATTCGTAACCAGATTCGATTGCATCAATGGAATTGCGCAATTTTTCTTTATTTGTTTCGCTCATTTTTAGATTTCTTTCGTATGTTTATTATTAAACGTCCCAGCGATCTGGGTTGTGATTATCATTAAATTCTTCGCGTGTAATCCAGCCCTTAAACATAGAACGTAGATACATTGATTTTTCCGGTCTAAGTGAGAAATATATATGCAACATAATAAAACTGACAAAAAATAATGTCGAAATACCATGAGCAACATAAATAATTCCCCACATATCCGCATCAAATATAAATGGGTCACGTTGCCAAAAAGGTGTGTCAATTTTTAGAAGCATCAACCAACCCGTCACCAATGATATAAGGCTTAATCCCGTTATTCCATGATGCATTAGTTTTTGTTCTAGTGAATATTTTCCGCCTTTAACTTTACCACCTGAGGCTATAAATTCTTTTACATCTGAAAATGAAATCCACATGGATTTAATTTTTGCAGGCGAAAGTGACTTAAATATATGAATCACTACCGTCACCGTTAGCGCAATACCCGCGATCCAATGTGGTTCAACCCAGTCAAATTTAATATCAAAAATCGGAAATAAACTTGTTCCCAGCAATATTAAAATACTTACTGCCATTATCCAATGGAATAAACGGCTTACACTACCGTGACGAATGACATTTTCTTTTTGATCGTTCATGTTCTCAACTTCGCTAGAAAGCGCCCTTTTATTTCGATATCATCTATTTTGCCTATAGACTTCACAGGCTTCAACTTATATAGTTACCCTACCTCATAACGGGAGGCAAAAAATATCTCAAGAAAAAATAGAAAAATATTCAAGAGATATAAAAATATCTGATTATTGTTCCTATCATAACAAATTATTGTTTGTAATGTGGGAATATCTATTGACATATCTTTTTATGTCTGTTGAATATGTAATGATATAATGTATGGGAATACTATAAACACACGTGGAGGAGTTTAATTTAATGCAAAAGAAATTTAGTTCAGATCGTTACGATCCTCTGAGCACAGAACGAGATGCGTTTTCAAGACGTAATTTCATTAAAGGTGTAATTGCTGCCGGTACGGTTGCTGGTACAGCGGGTCTAATGACCGGTTGTTCTGACGATTCGGGTAGTTCATCACCTATTGCTGGTTCAGTTGAACGTTTAATCAAGATCAACGTTAATGGTAAAGAACGCCCCGTGGACGTTTCACCAAATGAAACCCTCGCGCAGACTTTGCGTAATAAGCTTAACCTAACGGGTACCAAACTCGGCTGTGATCGTGGATCATGTGGTGCTTGTACCGTGATGATAGATGGCGTTACACAAAACAGTTGTTCAATTCTCACACACACAGTTCGTAGTGCAAACATTACAACTGTCGAAGGCGTTGGCGGCGGAAATGGTGAACTCCATCCTGTACAAACAGCAATGATCGAAGAACTTGCCCCACAATGTGGATATTGTACGCCAGGCCAGGTTGTTTCTGGTGTTGCACTTCTGAACAGAAACCCAAATCCTACACGTGAAGAAGTTCGCCATGCTCTTGCTGGCAACTTATGTCGTTGTGGTGCTTATAACAATTACGTCAATGCGATTGTTAAAGCGGCGGGGAGTGCATAGAAATGGCTTTTAATTTATTAGGTAAAGATTTTACCCCGCATGATGTTCGTCCGAAAGTTATGGGAACCGGTAAATATACCGAAGATTTCCGTAAAGACGGCATGTGCTATATGAAAATGTTGCTCTGCCCTATGCCGAGCGCGAATGTAACCAGCTTTGATGCTTCAGAAGCACTGGCAATGCCAGGTGTTCTTGGCATTCTAACGGCGGATGAAGTTCCTGCAGTAGAAGAGCCAAGCTACCCAATGCTCACGAATAA
>JABIPV010000111.1 GCA_018699075.1 Kordiimonadaceae bacterium
CTGCTGCAGAACAGAAGGCTGTTATAAAGCCAGTGCGGCTTAAAAAAGGCGACACGATTATAATAGTCGCCCCTTCTGGTGTGGAATATAATAAACTACGTCTGAAACTTTCAATAGAATCTCTTGAAGCACTTGGCCTTAAGGTTAAAGTTGCAGATAACGTCATGGGCCGACATGGGTATTTTCCTGCGGAAGATGAAGTACGTGCTGCTGATTTAAATAAAGCATTCGCCGACCCGGAAATAAAGGCCATTATTGCTTTAAAGGGTGGATGGGGTGCCGCGCGGATACTCCCCTATGTTGACTATGGTTTAATAGCAAAAAACCCGAAAATTTTATTAGGTTATAGTGATGTAACCTCCTTACTAAATGCAATTCATCTTAAAACCGGATTGATGACATTTCATGGTCCTATTGCGGGCGGTAATTGGAACCGGTTTAGTACGGATAATGTCAGAGACATATTGTTCGCAGGCAAAGCCCAACATATGATAAACCCTCAAGAAAAGGGCGAATATCTAACCGTTCGAAAAAATAGAATACAATCAATTATATCTGGTTCCGCAGAGGGACGGCTAATAGGTGGAAATCTATCTGTACTCACAGGCATACAAGGAACACCGTATTTTCCAAATATTAAAGGAAAAATATTAATGCTTGAGGAAGTGGGGGAAAATATTTACCGCGTAGACCGTATGCTAAGTCAACTTGCTCTGGGCGGTCATCTTAACGAATGCGCAGGAATTGTTTTTGGCGGCATGACCGATGTTGATAGTGACGGTGGATTTGGCGACTTCACTTTACTGGATGTTTTAGAACAACATTGTGTTCGTGCAGGCAAGCCAGCGTTCTTAGGTGCAATGTTTGGTCATATAGATGACAAAAGGACAATGCCTGTTGGTTGTTCGGTAAAAATGGACGCGGATAGCGGTACGATAACCATGTTAGAAAGCGCCGTATTTTAATTAGGGGGTGTCACCGGCGGTAATTCATTATTTTCTGGAACTTCAAGTGCTTTTGCATTTTCTTCTATTTGTTCTGCTTCTTCCCGTAATGTAGGTTCAGAAGAACCACCATCACCAATCGCCCCAAATAATTTTCTTAAAATACCAGGAGCCAAAGCCATCAAGGGGTTTATACTTACTTCTGGATCATCAATTGAGCCCGTCATATCATAAGTAGCCGAGAATATGCCCTCACCCTTTGCGCCCGCTAAAATTGTCCCAAGAAGCGGAATATTACTGACCAGTGAATTTAGTCCGTAAGCTGGAATTATTGTGCCACTCAACGATATTTCATCAAATCTTTGATCAATAAAACCATCCAAAGTTACGCCTAGTGTTGGCCCTTTTGCGCTCCCTGATGTTAAGGTTAATACTTCATCATACTGTAAAAATTCACTCTCATATGTTTCAAATGAAAGTCCATTTTCTTCAAGTTCTTCTTGAGCTTTTGTGAATTCTTTTGCCTTTAAGAGTTCACTAAAAACAATTGAATCTGCTACACTAAAATTAGCGGCATTCATCGTACCTTTAAAAGAATAACCTTTTTCTTCTTTAGTCATATCCGCTTCAATTAAAAGATCACCTTGATCACCACTGGTAAAGAAATCTAAACCTCTTAAAGATAGTCCCGCATCATTTGTTTGCAGGGTAAGTATTTGTTGTTCTTTTTCGCTGTCTTCATTACTGGCTATAAATATGGATAAATTTTTACCTACGCCCCAATTACCATTATAACCAAAATCTATTATTTCATTATCAATGTACCCTGCAAGTACAGACGTTTGATGCATAGTGACATCGTTATACATAGAAATATTTTCTATTTTCCCTGCAAAATTAAAATCAGGCAAATCAACCTCTTCATCACCTTCCTCATCAGGGCCTAATATAATATCCATTAAGGGTACAGCGTTGAATTGCGCACCGTTCATTGATACTTGATAAAGAGCCTTATCAATATCCCATTCAAATAAAGCTGAGAAATCGGTATCCGCCATTGTTAAGTCGCGAATATAGAGACGAGATGTACGTTCACCATCAAATTGGAGTTGCAAATTAGAATTTAATTTTTCGGACCCAAAAGCAATATCATTGACATTGATGACACCACCTTCTTGAAATTCTAAGTTATAAATAGCATCGGCTTGCACTGATACTTCCTTATGCCAGCCAAGCGGTTCAAATGTAATGTCTGTATTCACTAAATCAAAACTACCATTACCTGTGGCCAAGTTTGATCCTCTGCCTTTAAGCATTATCTCTGCTTGGGCAGGTCCATTTACATATGGCTCAAAAGGTAAGTATAATTTATCCCATTCTTCATTTTCAATTAAGCCCTCAAGTATATATGTGGTTGAAAGCTCTTCGATTTTGGTAAAATCTTCAACCCACTGGGCCTTAAAATCAACACCATTTAACAGAATATCGCCACTGGCATTTATCCCGTCATCGTTCACTGTCATTGACATTGTGCCTTCAGAAAGCGCCAATGTATCTGAGAGCTTAGGAATACTCAATTCTTCGATATCTGCCATTACATTAAAATCAATGTCTAATAGCTTAAGGTCTCTAATCAGCGGAAATTTTAACGTTAAATGAGCTTGCGCATCACCAAGAACACTATTTTTCTTTACACCAAATTTAGTTGGGAAATTTAACGGCTGATAATCAATGATATTTAAGATTTCCTCAACCCTTCCCGTAATAGGGAGCTCAAAATGAGCCGTCGATTTTCCTCTGTTTGCGGTATCAATAAAATTCAACACACCATTGTTTAGATTGGCCTCATCAACAGTTGCATGTTCAACTTCCAGCAAAAAATGGTTTGCTTTAAGGGTTGCCGTGCCTCTTAATCCAACGACTTGAGGCATGGGTTTTAAAAAATGAGAGCTGCCATTTTCAATTTCAAACTTAAAAACAAAACCTTCGTCTGGTAAGATATCTAAAGCCCACATTTCTGGTTGAATACTTACATCGATGGTCCCTTCGGTGATCATACCTCCAGTTACATTTCGTTCAATCCAGCTTCGGGCTCTTGACCCTGCTACAATGTTAGGGGGCCAATATGTTTTTAAATTGATCATTGGCAAATTGATGACTTGCGCAGTAATGTCAACATCAGGATCATTGCGTAACCCAACGATCATCCCTTCGGCTTCAAGTTCAGCGCCGACAAATTTTAAAAAGAAATTCTCAATTGAAAGTGTGTCTTCTGCCGCAATGAATTGTCCACTCATCCCTGCTTCTTCAATTTTAATAGGCGTATTATATAGTTCAGCTGGGTTGATTTCTCCTTCGCTTACATCAAATTCGAAATCAAAGATTGGAAAATTAAATTCATTATCAATGGAAAAGTCAACAATTCCGCTAACGGGAATATTTAAGGTGGATAGAGCAGATAATCCTTCAACTTTGCCTGCCACATTCTTTGGCACAAAATTTGAAAATCGAATTTGTGACGTGATTTTTTCAAGGTTTATATCGTACTGAATTGATGTATGAAGCGGAATTCCCATATCATCTTCAATGTCAACTTTCCCTTCAAGCAAAAGACTTAGACCTTGATCAATTCGCTTTATATCAAGCATGGCATCAGGAATTTTCCAAATATCACCGGAAAGTTCATCGGTAATATTTAGTGCTGTATCCGCAAGTGATATTTGCTGCAAATATCCTGTTGATTTCAATGGGCCCGGTTTAGATATCATTTGTTTTAATAAACGCGGCACGAGGTCTTGTGATTGATTAAATTCATCAACAAACTTTCTCATAGCGGCTATAAAAATATCCTGGTCGAACTGTTCACCAGCCCAAGCTTCTTTTGGCACCTTTAAATTAATATCTAGACCACTAAATTCGACAAAAGTCGGTGCTATAACACCGCGAAAGATTGCGGTCGTACTAAATTGCATTCCCGCTTGTGGAATTTTTAAATTCATTGAGGTTTCAGGATTATTGATTGTAATATTTTGAAATCGAATCTCTAAGCTACTGTGCCCAGTCGGATTATTTTCTGCACCACGCCAAGTTAATGTACTACTTTCAAAACTAACATCACTGCCAAGGTCTTGTTCAATCAAGAGATTTTTCAAAAACGGGGAATCACCGTTAAGCATTACAGGGCCATTGCTGATACGCCATAAAAACAACATTACAGAGATAGCGAACAGTGCCAAAATGGCAAAAATCGTTTTAACTGTTATTCGTAAAGGCTTGTGCAATATAAATTTCTCTTTTTAGGTATCGTTTAGTTGGTTAACACTTATAATAGTGTTAAGTATAGAGTAAAGATGTCAATATTATGATATTAGGTCCAGTTCGCATGTCTAATGTGCCCATAAATGAACCACATAGTTCTTATAATTTCCCTCTTATTTCTGATCTGGCGTTTGCTAATCAGAAATTAAAGGATTTATTCGAAATATACAATGATACCGACATTATTGATTATAAAAAAATATTTCAAGAGCCCCAAAATAAGAATTTACTGCTTTCAATTTTTTCCAATAGCCCTTATCTGACGAGGCTAATATTTAAATATCCTGATTTTTTATTGGACATTTTAAAAACATCACCAGATGTCCTCATCAAAGTTATTTTTGATCAGCTAAATAACAACTTATCGCAATACTCGAACCAAACAGATTTAATGAAAGATTTAAGGGTCGCAAAAGCAAAG
>JABIPV010000232.1 GCA_018699075.1 Kordiimonadaceae bacterium
GGTCAATTTAAATTCCCCGGTAAATCAATCATCCCCTTGTTAAGCTGCCTTGTTATAGGCTGGATGCTGTGGCAGTTAACGCTTGAAGAAGCAATAGGGCTCCTCATCTTAGTAGGAATCTCTATCGGTATTTACGTGCTACAAAAAGTGATAAAGAAAAGTGAATAAGGTAAGAATAGTAGGATTTTTAGCTTCTATTTTAATAGGGCTAATATTGATATTGCCAAGTCATAATTCTATGGCGGGCGAAGAAATAGAAAATACAGCAGTTGTTGAATTGCCAAAAATTGAAGATGATTTCTATGACTGGTTCGATCGACATTCACAAATACTTGCCCTCAATAATAAAACAAAGCCAAATATAGTATTCATTGGCGATTCTATAACCCATTGTTTTGGCGGCGATCCTTCTCCGGCAGGCGACGCTGAAGGGTGTAAAACTGGTGCTGAAAGTTGGGATAAATATTTTAAAGACAAGGTTGCTTTGAATATGGGTTTTGGATGGGACCGAACACAAAATGTATTATGGCGCTTAAGTAACGGCGAATTTGAAGGCATTAATCCCAAGATTGTTGTCTTATTAATTGGAACTAACAATCTTGTAGGAACTGAAAACGCCAGAAATAATAGCCCTTCTGAAATTGCCCAAGGAATCTCGAAAATCATTAATGTGGTCCACGCCAAATCTCCTGACAGTAAAATCGTTTTGATGGGCATCTTCCCACGGACCCCATCAGGCACTTTTAAAGATAGAATTCTAAAAGTAAATTCTCTAATTGCTCCAATTGCGGATAAACCCTTCGTCACTTTTCTGAATATAAGCGATCAGCTTGACGATGCAGAATTTAACTTGCGCGGCGAATATTCAACAGATGGCACCCATTTAAACAAAGAGGGTTATGAAATCTGGGCAAAAACCTTATTTTCCCATTTGAATAATCTGAGCAATTAAATTACTTCAAGAACGATTATCAGCCGGATAATATTTTTAGTATTATCGCAAAAGGGGAAGCATCCTCTAATGATTTTATTAAAATCTCTATTCTCAACGGGAATAACGGATTGTGCAAACGAAGGCGTACGGCATTCGACTACTGTTTGAAGGTCTTTCCAATGATCATTACTTTGATTGCCAGCGAGCACTTCGTCCAATTTTTTGCCGGTATAATTCTTTCCCATTAATCTGATAACGCTTTCGCCAATCAATCGATAATGATGCCCAGAGGGGCTTTCATTATTGCGCTCTATTACCGCTATCCACGGAAGTAATTCAGCAATTTCCATTGGATCAAAACTCGACCAATCTGGAATGAGCGAACAAGAAGTTCTTTTCAATCCATCAAAATAATTAGAAAATTTGTATACTTTCGTATTAGTCGAAATTTGAGACAATTTTAATTTTTGCATTAGAGATATTCTTTTTACCAGCGCCCGCACAATAAGAGTTGTGCAAATTGCGCTAGTCTTAACGTTCTAAGTTCTTATTCGTCAGCGAAACAATAAGCACAAATTTTATTACCATCCGGATCACGAAGGTATGCAGCATATGCTGTTGGTGAGAATTCACGTCGCCCTGGCGCACCATCACATATTCCGCCGGCTTTTACACCTGCTTCATGAAATTTATCAACGGCGTCACGACTGGCCGCATTAAAACCTATTGTACCGCCATTTCCAACTGTTGCCGGCTTTCCATCAGCAGGTGTAAAAACGATAAAATCAGGCGTATCAATTCCGTAAAGGGTCGCCATTTCGCCAAATTCACCAAGATTATTAACGCCTAATTCACCAAGCGCTGCATCATAGAATTTTGCAGATTTAAGTCGATCGTTTGAACCTACGCATGCGTGACTAATTACACTCATTTGGATTTCCTTTGTTGAGTAATTTATTACTACCTGTACTGATCGGTTAATAGTGTTTAAAGAACATGTACCGATCTGTCAACTAAAAATTAATATAATACTGAAATAATATGTATAATTATTAAAAACTATATGTAAATACCTATTAACATTGCATATTAATAAAAAATAATATATGAACAGTACAGTTAACTAAATAGGATTATAAGATGAATACATCTATAAAAAGGGAACTAGTTAAAAAAGCTCTTAAATCATATTACGCAGGTGGTTTCCAAGCTGTTGGTATGGATAGGCTAGCGAAAGAAACGGGCATATCCAAAACGTCCATGTATAAACACTTCCGTAAAAAAGAAGATTTGATACTTGAGGTGCTCGCCTTAAGAGATGAACAGTTTAGAAATTGGTTCATTCGTCGAATTGAAGAAATGGCCAATACACCAATTGA
>JABIPV010000194.1 GCA_018699075.1 Kordiimonadaceae bacterium
GACGTCACGACACCCAACTGCAATGTTGCCCCCGGCATGGGAAGGCGCGTAACCAAATCCGCTAAAGTGAGAAGTAACCCGCCCATAAGCGCGCTTGGTAGTAATATTCTACCCGGTTCATTTGTGATCAGGCCACGGATCATGTGCGGTACAACCAATCCGACAAAACCAATACTGCCGCAAGCTGCGACAGCCGCACCTACGCTAATTGCCGAACCAACAACCACGCGTAATTTTAACATAGAAATATTAATTCCCATGCTTTGCGCGGTATCTTCACCGACACTAAGTGCATTTAAACCTTGGCCAATGTTAATCATCATAAGCCATCCAAATAGGATAAAGGGTAACGCCAGCATTAAATCAGTGATCGTCCGGTTTTCAAGTGATCCCAACATCCACATAATCATGTCACGGATACTCATCGGCGAATCCGCAAGGTTCATCACCAGCGAAACCCCCGCCATGGCCAGAGAACTGATGCCAATTCCTACCAATATTAACATAAGAACACTACTTTCACGGATCGAAACAATTAAGAGTATTGCTGTTGCAACCAACGCGCCTATCATCGCAAATATCGGTATAAAAAGCGGCCAGACAAATTGTAAGCCTAGATGTATCGCAATTACAGCCCCCAATGCCGCGCTCGCGGACACCCCAACTACGCCGGGATCAGCAAGAGGGTTACGAAGAACTCCTTGAAGTGATGCACCTGCAACACCAAGAGTAGCCCCTATCAGAATTCCAAGTAATACTCTGGGTAATCTTAATTCACTGACGATAATTGTCACCGGATCATCGCTCTGACCAAACAGGCCACCTATAACATCGACGACTTCTAGGTCTGTTCTACCTATTAAAAGTGATGCGATACCCGTGACAATAACCGCCATTAGTAAGATCAGATTGCTTGCATAATATTTGGTCATTTTACTGCCTCGCTATCATTTTTCAATAACTGTTGCTGCTCGGCACCCGTACGGATCAATTCAGCTGCATCAATGTTGAAAAGACCATTGCAGCTCATCATGCTGCCGGGCAGGTTTATGGTCGGGATCTCATTCATCATTTCAAATAAGTAATCGTGACGACTTAGGCTCCAGTTAGATTGTGTAACTGCGCCTTTTTCGAAAAATCCTGTAATAAACATATCAGGTGGATCTAAGATTAAATTTTCAATCGGCAGACTTAACCAGCCCATAAAACCATTTGCCTCAGCGTAACTTTCAAATCCTGCCAATTTGATAATATCGTCAACATTTGTACCCACACCTGCGGTCGTGCCGCTAGGCGTTATAAAGGCTATTTTTAAGGAACTGTGTGGCTGATTTTTAAGTGCCAGAAGGCGTTCTGAATAGGACTTGTTAAATTCATCCGCTCTGGGTACCTGACCTAGAGCTTTACCAACCATTGTTATGTTTTCATACACAGTTTCAGGGTCGCTACCATATTTTGTGGCCACCAATTTAATATTAGTACGCTTGGTCATTTCTGCCATATGCGCAGCCGCAGAATACGTTTGAACGGCAACATCTGGTTTTAACATGATCACTTCTTCAATGGAGCTTTTGCTGTTTGGAAGACCTTTTGCAAGGTCACGGTAAAAGGAATAAATATCCTCCGCCGCGTCAGACACTGCGATTATCTGATCGCGGTCCGCCAACATTAAAACAAACTGATCTGAACAATAATCCAATGAAACAATTCTAGGAAGTTGGCTCTGGGTTTTATCCGCTGGAAATGACGGGGATGGCATCACCACCCCCATAAAAATCACCCATGCTAATGCCTTTTGCATTATTTGTTTGTGACTTCCTTTCTTCATTAAAAACCCTTCCTCAATCCAAGGAAAAATGATCTATCTGGTGTGCCATATGCCGGAACATACTGATATTCTGTGTTAAAGATGTTATCAATACGGCCATATACACTCAAGTCTTCCATTATTTCATAAGAAGCACGAACATCAACACGTGTCCAACTATCAAGAGTTGGAGTGGTGCCACGCTGAGTTTCTTCGCCGTTATGCGTTACGTTGAGAGTTGTTGAAATTTTGTCAGTAGGATTCCACTGCACTGAAGCAGAAAGAAGATGCTTAGGTTCACGCGCAAGGGGATCATTGTTCCCGTTTGTCACATCCTTGGCATCCGTATAAGTATAACTTGCGTTTACATATAAGCTATCAGTGACTTCTGCCTTTACGGAGACTTCAACGCCTTTTGATAGTGTTTCACCAATATTATCATAACCGTCAGAAAAACTCACATAGTTGATTTTATCGTTTACTTTTAAGCGGAAATAAGTTGCACCAATTGTTATTCTATCTTCAAAAAACGGTTGTTCGACACCAACTTCGTAACCATTTGATCGTTCCGGTTTTAAAGCTGTATTGGCGATTTTACCGTCCACTGGCACACAATTCAAACAGGCAAATGTAATTTGAGAAATACTAGGCGCTCTAAACCCTTGACCCCAGTTGGCTATGAATCTGGTGCCTGTTTCTTCGAACTCATAAGACCCTGTAATACGTGAGGAAACATGGCCACCGAATGTCGTGTGATCATCATAACGACTTCCTGCCGTTAGCACTAAATTTTCTATACCCGTAAAAGCGAGTTCACCAAAGACACTATTAATATCGAATGTCGTTTCTGCATTTCCTTCGGTTTTGGTTTTTTCATGTTGCAAGCCACCCGTTACGGTCCAGTTCGGATCAACGGTAAACACGCCAAGATAATCAAAATTAGTTCGAACACCTGTTGCCAAGAATGGGTCAAAATTGCCAAGCAAAGTACGGTTAATCTCTGAATATTCAGCAGAAAGTGTGTTGGTAAATCGTCCGTCCAATAAATCAAGGTTACCGCGTATAACACCCGTAAAATGATCCGTATCAGAAATTTGTTTTAAGCTGCCGTCAAAAGGCTTGCCAAGCCCTGAATTATAATCATCATATAACCCGTGGCTATCCGAATAATTACCAATTGCTTCAAGCTTAAATGTTTCTGATAGGTTGGCGGTGAATTTTCCAGAAAATCTGTAACTACTAAGCCCATCAGCTTCTGTATTTCCATCATTTTCATCTGCTTTTGAAATGCCGTCAGTATCGATGCCACTGGCGGAGACATTAAAGCCAAATTTATCAGTACCGCCATAAAGATTAGCCCCGCCGCGGCGAGTATTATAAGAACCGCCTTCGACAAACATTTTACCACCTAAGCCCTCTTTACCGGTTTTTGTGATAATGTTAATCACGCCACCAATTGCATCTGAACCATAAAGAATTGACTGTGGTCCGCGCAATACTTCAATGCGTGAAATATTATATGTATCAACCGTGCCGAAACTAAACGATCCGCCAGGAGCAGACGGATCATTCATCTGAACGCCGTCAACGAGCAGTACTGTATTATTACTACCCGCCCCGCGAATGGAAATTGATGCTGAACCACCGAAAGAACCATTCTGCGAAATAGCGACACCAGGAACAGTTTCAAGCGCATCTAAAACAAATGACTGTTGATTTCTTTCAAGGTCAGCTTCACTCAATACGGTGACACTGCTGCCCAATTGCGAAAGAGGCTGCGGGCGTCTGTTTGCCGTAACAATAATGACATCTTTGTCTAGAACACTATTTTCTTGTGAAAACGATATTTGGGGTGCTGCGATTAAACAGCTGGTAAGGGCGAGTGCCGCTTTTAAAGGTATACTTTTTTGTTTCATAACGAAAACCACTTTTTTTAGACCATATTGGTCATTTATAAAAAATACATGGAGTTTGTCTGAAATTAGCTGACAACCTC
>JABIPV010000384.1 GCA_018699075.1 Kordiimonadaceae bacterium
CAAGAACTTCAAGACGCCCGTATCGAAGCAGAAGAAAAACAAAAAATGTTGGAAGAGCAAGCTGCTGCGGCCCCGGTAAGTGCGCCAGTAACCACCCCAACGGCGAGAATGGCTGCGCCTGATGGCGGTTACGGTCTTCATTTGGCTTCTTTCTTATTACAAGAGAGCATTGCCCCTGGGCTGGCGAATATAAGCAACCGTATTCCGGTACTTGTCGAAGGTAAGCCGGTAAAAATTGCAAATGCTACTGTGAGAGGGCAAAATTTTATGCGCCTTATTGTCGGCCAATTTGACATGCAGAGTGAGGCTGTCGCCGAATGTAGACAAGCTTTAATGTTACTTGATTTTTGTGAAGTTATTGCTTTTGAAGGCGAAGATTACTAAAAGTGATAATTCGTTTTTTCAAAAGGATATTTAAGTGTTTGATGACCGCAAAATTGTAACCTTTATTACGGCAAGTATATTAACTTTTTCATTATTATCTCCTGCTGCTATGGCGCAAAATCCTAAGTGCACTGCAAAAGGGCTCTCTAGTCTATTATCCATTGACCTTCAAGGGCTTACGAAAAAAAAACTTGAAGTAAGTTTTGGCCGATCTATGGGCGGTTCTGATATTAATGCCTATTATGTGGGGCAAACATTAAATGCTGTTACGGCGTCCTTTAAAAGCGGTGCCGGCATGGCAGATATGAATTTTTATTTTCAAGATAAAGATAATTATCTGATGGAATATCATATAATGCAAAATTCCAATTATTACGAAGAACCAGACAGCGTCGTCCTAACGGATGAAAAATCATATTACCATGTTTGTGACAATAGCTTACTTTCCCCAGCTTTTGGTGGCGTGATTGATGAAGATATTTATCAAAATATGAAACTTGTGTTAGATGTAATTCTGACGGAAGAAAGCGCCCAGTAGCTTTTTCGCTAATAGTAGTCATTTCAAATAGGAGTATACAAATGGTACAACGTCGCCCCGCGGAGGTCGGAATGTCCATTGATCAAATTGACACGCCTGCGCTTGTTATTGATTTGAATGCTTATGAACGAAATCTTGATAAAATGGCGAAACTAATTAAGAAATCAGACAAACGATTACGCCCCCATGCGAAAATGCATAAATCACCGCAAGTAACGCTTGAACAAATGAAACGCGGCGCGGTTGGTGCTTGCTGCCAAAAGGTATCCGAAGCGGAAATTTTGGTAGAAGGCGGCGTAGCGGATGTCCTCATCACAAATGAAATTGTCACGCCGTCCAAATTAAAACGCGTCGCAGAAATCGCAAAACAAGCAACCATTGGCATTTGTGTAGATGATGCAAGCGCAACAATTGAACTTAATAAACAATGCGCCATGCTAGATGCGACGGTCACAGCATTGGTTGAGATTGATGTGGGCGGACGCCGCTGTGGTGTTACAACACCCGATGCAGCGGTAGAGCTTGCGAAAATTATTGAAAATGCATCGCACCTAAATTTTGGTGGCTTACAAGCGTACCACGGATCAGCACAACATATGCGTACGCCTGCTGAGCGTAGCGATGTTGTTGAGAATGCTGCCAAAATTGTTCGTGGTACCGTTTCTGCGCTTAAGGCTGCAGGTATAACCTGTGATATAGTGACAGGTGGCGGTACAGGGACATTGATGCATGATATAAACCATAACGAATGGAATGAGCTTCAGTGTGGCTCATATGCCTTTATGGATGCGGATTACGGTAAAAACCTATTTGCTGACACAGAATATGGCACGGGTTTTGAGCATAGTTTGTTTATTTACTCAGTCGTGATGAGTGTCGCTAGTCCAGATAGTGTGGTGACGGATGCAGGGTTAAAGGCGATTGCATCGGATTCAGGAAATCCGATCATTGATGGCCGCGAGCATCTTACCTACAACTTATCATCCGATGAACACGGCGTAGTGCTGCTTGGGGAAGATGATAAAATTGGTCTCGGTGAATGCCTCCACATTATCCCTGGCCACTGCGATCCGACCGTAAACCTCTATGATTGGTTCGTCGGGGTAAGGGAAGGAAAAGTCGAAAAAGTCTGGCCTGTCGCGGCTAGAGGAGCACTTTCTTAAAGCTATTAAATATCTACTTTGACCAATACTCGTAATAATGGTATATTCCTGAAAATATATTTCTATAGGGAGAAAACCGTGCGTAATTCTATTATTGTATTTGTATCTTGCTTAACCCTTTCGCTTTCATCGTGCGGTGATAATAATCAAACTGAAACTGTAACATCCACCGATCTTGGTCCTGACTTTGACCTTTTGACGACTTCGGTCGGAACTGTACATTTCCCCGTTGGTTGTAACGCAGAAGCGGCTCCGTTGGTTGAACGTGGTGTCGCACTGATACACCATATGATGTATGAAGAGGCTGAATTTGTTTTCAGTATGGCTGATGATGCTGATCCAAACTGCGCTATGGCATATTGGGGACAGGCTATGACGATCATGCACCCATTATGGCCTGATGTTCCCACCAATGAAAAACTTGCAAAGGGCCAAGCACTTGTTGCCAAAACAATGGAACTTGGTGGTCATTCTGAGCGAGAAAACGCTTATCTTGAAACAACTAGAACTTATTTTGATGGTGAAATTTCGCAACCGGAGTCAGAACGGCTTAAACGCTTTGCTGCTGAGTGGGAAAAACTAAATGATGCCTATCCTGATGATTTAGACGCGCGAGCTTTTCATGCGCTGACTTTACTTTCAACCGCCGATAGGGGGGACTTAAATTTGGTTAAGCAAAGAGCGGCAGGTGCTTTGGCGTTTAGTGTGCTTGATGAAAATCCTGATCATCCCGGCGGGCATCATTATATCATTCATTCATATGATGATCCTAAACTAGCAGAAATGGCAAGGACGACTGCGGATAAATACGGTCAATTAACACCGCGTGTTCCCCACGCAACCCATATGATGACCCATACATATACCCGCTTAGGTGATTGGGAAAAATCAATTGAATGGAACATGGTATCCTCCGAAACCGCCTTGGCCCTTTGTATCGAAAGAGGCGAAGTGAACAATCATTATACTCATGCTCTTGATTATCTTGCCTATGCCCATCTGCAAAAAGGAAATGATGCTGCTGCCATTCAGGTTTTAAAAGATTATAGTGTCCTAGAGGCACCCTATAGCGATCTCAACCGTTCAAGTTTTGCTTATGCATTTTCTGCGTTACCGGCACGAATTGCACTTGAACAACGTGATTGGGAAACAGCAACAAAACTTCAACCAAAAATCCCACGTGATTTTCCGTGGGAAAAAGGTCATGACCAATATGTGGCGATAACTCATTTTACACGTGCTGTTGCGTTATCACACCTTGGCCGATTTGACGAAGCAGATGCAGAGATTGAAACCTTATATAATCTTCGTATGGGCATGGGAGATAGTAGTCCTTATTGGTCTAAGCAAGTGGAAATACAGGAAGTATCTGCTCGTGCTTGGCAAATTTATGCCCGCGGTAATATTGAAGAAGGTCTAGATCTTATGAAACAAGCAACCATTCTTGAAGCATCAACAGAAAAACATGCTGTCACCCCAGGTGAGGTACTGCCAGCAACTGAAATGTATGGTGATATGTTGCTTGAAAATGGTTCCTATGCCGAGGCTTTGGCCGCCTACCAAGCTGCATTAACCCGCGCTCCAGGAAAGTATAATAGTCTGTATGGTGCTGGAAAAGCGGCCATGGCTTTAGGTGATAATGCAATGGCCAAAGAATATTTTGAAGTTTTACTGCAAAATGCAGAAAATGTATCAGGATCCCGTACAACAACAAATGATGTGCGCATGTTGATGGCAAGTTTTTAATTTAGAACTGTCCCGCATCGACTGTTCACCTAGTTTGCGTAACAAAATCATTGCCTTATCCGCCCTTTTTTGATTAAGCTCTTTTATCAAAAAATAGAGAGGGCGGAAAATGCGGGTTATTTTAATTTTATCTATGGTTTTAGTGGGGCTAATGCCCTTTTCGGCGTTGGCGCAGAAGAGCAACTTTGAGTGGCTTGATGTTTTTGAGCTAGAATATGCGTCTGATCCGCAGTTTACGGACGATGGTAAGTCGATCGTTTATGTGCGCAATTTTATGGACATTATGAAGGACCGCAAACGCAGTAATCTGTGGCGTGTGGATTTGGATGGTGGTAATCATCGGCCAATTACGTCTGGTCTTAATAATAACGCGAGCCCACGTTTTTCACCAGATGGATCTATGCTTGCCTATACATCAAACGCCAGTGGCAACAACCAAGTCATGATGCGTTTAATGGATGCGGGGGAAACTTTTGAAGTCGCGCAACTGCAAAATGGTGCATCGCGTTTAACATGGTCACCTGACGGTCAATATATTGCCTTTAATGCATTTGTGCCTGGTACGGATAAAACATATGCCCCGCTACCAAACAGACCCAAAGGGGCAGAGTGGGCGAAAAATGCTATTTATATTGATAAGCTGCAATTTAGAAATGATGGGCGTGGTTTTGTCAAGCCGGGTAAAAGTCATGTGTTTGTTGTGCCTGCAATGGGCGGTACACCGAGGCAAATAACGTCGGGTGAATTTAATCATTCATCAAGCCTGTCATGGGCTGCGGATGGCTCGATGCTTTATTTCTCAGCTAACCGTCATGATAATCATGAAATGGAAACGCGGGACAGTGAAATATATTCCGTTGATGTAAATTCTGGTGATATTAAAGTCCTTACTAGCCGTTTTGGCCCTGATGGTAATCCATCAGTGTCACCAAATGGTAATCTGATTGCTTACTCCGGTTATGATGACAAACGCATGGGTGCGCATAATACTAATATTTACGTAATGAATGTGGATGGCAGTGATGTGCGCAATATTACGGGGGACATGGACAGAAGCATTGGTGGTTTTTATTGGTCATATAATGGCCGTGAACTTTTCTATCAATATACTGATAAGGGCATGGGAAAAATTGCCAAAATTGATCTTAAAGGCAAAAACACAGAACTGGCTGATCATGTAAGTGGAACTTCTTTTGGGCGTCCTTATGCCAGTGGTGCATTTAATGTCAGTAGCAAGGGTGATATAGCCCTGACTTATGCCACAGCGATGGATCAATCAAATATTGGTGTTACTGGAAGTAAAGGTGGCGATGTTAAGCAAATTACCGATTTAAATGGGGAGCTTCTTAATCACCGTAAACTGGGTTCTGTGGAAGAAGTTTGGTATAAATCAAGTCATGACGGCATTGATATTCATGGGTGGTTGGTTAAACCTGTTGATTTTGACCCCGCTAAGAAATATCCGTTAATATTGGAAATTCATGGCGGACCTTTTTCCGCTTATGGGCCGCATTTTTCTGCTGAAATACAGTTAATGGCTAATGCGGGGTATATGGTTCTTTATACCAACCCTCGCGGTAGTACCAGTTACGGCGTGGATTTCGCAAACCTTATTCACCACGATTATCCGGGTAATGACTATGATGACTTGATGAGTGGGGTTGATCATGTGATTGCGATGGGCAATGTTGATGCGGATAAACTATATGTCACTGGCGGCAGTGGCGGCGGCGCGCTTAGTGCGTGGATTATTGGTAAAACGGACCGTTTTAAAGCGGCGGTTGTGGCAAAGCCGGTGATTAACTGGACCAGCTTTACACTTTATTCTGATATGTCGTTATCCGCGGCGAAAAACTGGTTTGGTTCTATGCCATGGGATGATCAGGAAAATTATTGGCGGCGTTCACCGCTTTCACTTGTAGGTAATGTCACAACGCCAACAATGCTTCTTACAGGGGAATTGGACATGCGTACACCAATGCCTGAAAGTGAACAGTTTTTCCAAGCCCTAAAAATGCAGGAAGTTGATGCTTCACTGGTTAGAATTCCGGGTTCTTACCACGGCATTACAACGCGGCCCAGTAACCTGATTACCAAAGTTCAACACATTGTAAAGTGGTTTGATGAGCATTAGCAAAACTATATCTATACCTTTAAATTTGCTATATTTAATTTTTCCATTTAATATATTAAATATTGCAATTTAGTTATAAAATGAGATACTTAAATGTCTGGTAACTATATAAAACCAATAGCAAATTTTGATTTTGGGGTCGATGATTTATATTCACCTGAACAGAAAGAGCTTTATCAATATTGGCTTGATAAAAAAGGCGATCGTGTAATGCCGTCTAAAGTGGATTTTGATCCAATTGATGTACCACGAATACTTGCTTTTATTTCAATGGAAAATGTCACACATGATCCCCTTCGCTTTGAAGTACGCTTAACGGGTAGTAAAACATCATCACTAGAAGATAGTAAGGGGCAATTTATTGATGAAATTAATGGTACAGAAGAAATATTAATTATGTTAACTCAGATGGTGGAATTAAAAAAACCGTATATATATACCAGTAAAATTAATTGGGATAAGCGCAAATATAAAACTTATTCTTCTTTGGTATTGCCGTTTTCCGATGATGGAATTAATGTAAACCTTTCTATGTCATGCCATCATACCTTAAAAATCACTGAGGAATAAATAAGTAATGAGAAACCTTGAGTTACCCGGCAGGTCGCCTGTTATTGCGACAGAGGGTATGGCGTCAACATCACATGTACTTGCAACATCAACAGCAATATCAATCTTAAAAAATGGCGGTAATGCAATGGATGCTGCAGTTGCGGCATGCGCGGTTCAGTGTGTAGTAGAACCGGAGTCAACGGGGATAGGTGGCGACTGTTTTTGTCTTTATGGTCCAGAAGGATCGGATGATTACATTGCCTATAACGGGTCGGGCCGTGCCCCGGCGGCGGCAACGGCAAAATGGTATGCTGATCAAGGCATTGAAAAGATAGAATTAAGCAGTGCGCATGCAGTGACAATCCCAGGTGCAGTAGATGCTTGGGTTCGGTTAATCGCAGATCATGGAACCATGTCGCTGAATGACATTTTAAAGCCAGCGATTAATTATGCCAAAAAAGGCTATGCCATTACATCAAGGGTAAGTAGTGATTTTGCCAGAAATGAAGAAAAATTACAGGGATGCGAAAATGCTTCGAAAGTATTTTTACCCGGTGGTAATTCCCTTAACGTTGGTGATGTTCACCGACAACCTGCTTTAGCCATTACATTAGAGAAAATAGCTGACCAAGGACGAGAGGGGTTTTATCAAGGGGAAATTGCAAAAGATATTGTCGAATTTCTTCAAAGCCATGGCGGGCTTCATACTTTGGATGATTTTAAAAATGCTAAAGGAAATTATGTAAAACCCATTTCAACAAAATATAAAGGCTATGATGTTCACCAATGCCCGCCAAATGGGCAGGGTATTATTGCATTGATGTTGCTTAAACTTATGGAACGTTTTGAACGGGCAGGGGAATGTCCTATTAATCTGGAACGAATTCATCAAGAGATAGAAGCGGGAAGATTGGCATATCATCAACGTGATGCTTATCTAGCTGATCCTGATCATAGTTCTGTTTCGGTTGAACAGTTACTTTCTGATGAAAATATTGATCAAATGTATAAATTGATCTCTGAGGGCCAAGCGATAAAAGAAATGCCCGATTTTGAAATGCCCAATCATAAAGACACCGTTTACATTACTGTGGTAGATAAGGACAGGAATTGCTGTAGCTTTATCAATACCTTATTTCATAATTTTGGCAGCGGATTAATGGCACCAAAATCTGGTGTGATGCTTCATAATAGAGGGGCAGGTTTTACGTTAGAGCAAGGCCATCCCAACGTCATTGCACCCAACAAACGTCCGCTTCATACAATTATACCTGGTATGGTTAGCAAAGATGGCCGCACCGTTATGTCGTACGGCGTTATGGGCGGTTCATATCAAGCGTTTGGTCATATGCAATTTTTATCAAGGTTCCTTGATTATGGTTATGATATTCAGCAGGCTCAGGATATGCCACGCTTTTTTCCTGATCCGGAAACGGGAAGTGTAGAAATGGAAGGCACTATACCCTATGAAATTATTCAAGGATTAACTGATAAGGGGCATAATATAGTTTCCACATCAATACCGATTGGCGGATCGCAAGCAATTTGGATAGACAACGAAAAGAATACTTTAACCGGTGGTTCTGACCCGCGTAAAGATGGCTGTGCAATCGGTTATTAAAAGAGATCTCGCCGCAGCCTGATCCAAGATAACTTGAAAAAGGTTGCGGCAAGTTTCCCACTCAGGAGGGAGTTAGTGTGATAGGTATATTGTGTAAACTTGATTACTGAGTAATGTTTTTGTGACACCGCCAAATATAATCTCACGAAGTCTTCTGTGGCCCCATGCACCTGAAACAATCAAATCCGCATCAGTGCTTGAAGCTGTATCTAATATTCGGTCACCAACGGTAACACTATCAGATACTGTTAATGCTTCTGCGTTTACGCCGTGACGGGCGAGCTTTACACAAATATCAGCTTCAGGAATTATCCTTTTATCATCCTCGGCGATTGTAAGGACAGTTACTTTATCAGCCTTTTGTAATATTGGTAATGCATCATGCACCGCTTTCGCACATTGTTGCCCGCCGTCCCATGCAACCAATATGTTTTTATGCTCAGCCGACGCACCATTTGATGGAATAACAATTACGGGAAGACCACTTTCAATGACAAAATCGTGCATAATGCTCATGATATCATCAAGTGTATCGCCTTTTTGTGTTAAAATAGTCAAATCAGCTGAACGAGAATGAAGATTTAAAAATGTGAGCATATCGCCTTGTTCTTGGCACCAATCATATCTCACACCGGCAGAATTTAATTGTTTCTCATATTTTTCTCTATATTTATCTGCTTCACCTTGAAGGTCTTTTTCATATTGATCGAAGGCCGCAGCTGAATAGCTTTCAACAGGCACAGATTTAAACATATCTGCTGCCGGGGTTAATATATGTAACGCTTTAACATGAGCGTCAAACTGCACCGCCAATGAGCAGGCATATGCTAGTCTCTCAGAGGCACCTTTATCGTGCCCAATTGGTACTAAAATTGTTTTAATCATCATTTCTCTCCTGAATGTGTTGGTCTTTATTTCTTTCATGAAACATTATATTTGATATAAAAAAAGTGACCTTGATACAAGTCAAATTTTTATTGATTTTTGAAAAGGCTTGTTAAAAATATTCATTACTTATAATAATGGTAGACAGTAATTTAGAAGGTTTTTAAGAATGACGGATGGCCCATTATCAAAAGTATTTGAGAATATAGAGAAATCAGAAAACAATCTGGTTCGCCTATGTCAGGACCTGATTAAGTTTCCAACTATTAACCCGCCGGGTAATGATTATAAGGCTTGCGTAGAATATATAGGTAACCGTTTAAAAAACCGTGGTTTTAACATTGAATATGTTCGTGCTCATGGGGTTGTGGGGGACTGTGCGGATTATCCCCGTTATAATGTTATTGCGCGTTATGAAACAGGCCGTAAAGGTCCCTGTGTACATTTTAATAGTCATATTGATGTCGTCGAAACAGGTGATGGCTGGACAAAAGATCCTTTCGCGGCCGAACTTATCGATGGCAAGATTTATGGCCGCGGAGCTTGTGACATGAAGGGGGGGCTTGCGTCTTCTATCATAGCTGTTGAGGCATTAATTGATAGCGGGATTGAGCTTAAAGGCGCTATAGAAATATCAGGTACTGCCGATGAAGAGTCGGGTGGACTTGGTGGTGTCGCTTATCTAGCGGAAAAAGGATATTTTTCAAAAGACCGTGTTGATCATGTAATTATACCTGAGCCCCTTAATGTGGACCGCGTATGTTTAGGTCATAGAGGTGTTTGGTGGGCAGAGATTAAAACACATGGCCGCATTGCTCATGGGTCGATGCCATTTCTTGGTGATTGCGCAGTTCGTCATATGGGTGCCGTGGTTGCCAGTTTTGAAGATAAACTTTATCCGGCCATGGCAGCGCGTTTCACGCAAATGCCCGTTGTGCCAGAAGGTGCCAAACAATCGACCTTAAACATAAATAGTATTCATGGTGGCCAAGAAGAAGGTAATGCTGGTCTGCCTGCGCCATGTGTACCCGATAGCTGCCGTATGATTATTGATCGTCGTTTTCTAGTCGAGGAAGACCTTGGAGATGTAAAAAGTGAAGTTACCGGTATTTTAAGAGAACTGGAAACGTCACGTGAAGGGTTTCGTTATGAAATCCGTGACATGTTGGAAGTCATTCCAAGCATGACTAAGCGTGATGCACCCGTGGTTGTTGCAACGACAGAAGCGATTGAAGAAGTTCTTGGAAAAACACCTGATCTCGTGTGTTCTCCTGGAACCTATGATCAAAAACATATTGACCGCATCGGAAATTTACAAGATTGCATTGCTTATGGTCCTGGAATTTTAGAACTAGCTCATCAACCGGATGAATATGTCGCGGTCGAAGATATGGTTAATGCCGCTAAAGTAATGGCTTCATCCGCTTATAAGCTACTGATGAAATAGTAAAATCAGTGCTGTATCATTTTGGGACACGCTGTATCCAACTGTAATATTCATTTACAATAAGATATTTTCTTAATTTTTTATTAACCATTTATATCATTGATATATATAGATAATACTTATTTGGCACACTTTTAGCATAGTATTTAGTTAAAAGTTTAAGTATATTCTGCTGATAGCAGGATATGTTATTAGTTAGTGGAGAGTAAAAGTGCGTTTGAGTATAATAAATGCTTTTTGTTATTTATCGTTGTTGTTGCTTTGTGGTTTATTAATTGATCAGTCAACAGGCTTTTCAGAATTACATCATTTTGAAATTGGAACGATAATTAACTTGTGGCATCAAATAAATTAATTACTTGCATCAATAATAAGAATTTAATATTTCTATATTTTAGGCACGTTTTACTGTGCCTAATTCAAAAAATTCCGTAAAAAATTATACAAAGCATTTAAAGCATTGTATAAAATAATTGTGTTTATTTAAAAACGGAATAATCAAATATGAAATCAAACTTTAGCCAGACGCGAAGAGCTTTACTAAAAGGCTCATTGTTATGTGGCGCGTTTATTTCATTTCCCTTAATATCTACAGCAAATATTGCTCGAAAGCCTTCTGCTGATGGCTTGATCACTATAAATAATGACGGCAAAATTCACATCCATTCTGGTGGTGGACAGATGAATTTATATGGAGAAGTTGAGGCAATTGATGTTGTTTCAAGAATTTTAAAATGTTCACCTAAATTGTGTGTGATTGAAAATGGGGGTAATCCTGACCATTTAGCAGGATTATTAGGGCAATATTCTAATCATTTAAGTTTTACGTCAAAGAAAACCAATCAACGCACGGCGGAATTGCTGGTTACGAAATTAAGATCATTGGCGGCTGTATATTTTGGGGGCAATATTGATAATTATGATGTTAAAAATGGCGGTGTTTTTGGTTATGGTCGATATTATAGTTTCGAGCAAATAGCTTCATTTGGGAGGCAAAAATTATCATTTGGCAAAATTTCAATAGAAACTGAAAAATTTATCCAAAATTTAAAAGATAATTCAATTACCATATCGGTACAGGAAGTATATTGATAATGAGAATATTGATTATTTTATTATCAATAATTTTTTGTCATAATAGTGCTTCTGCACAAAGTAAAATTTCACTTGGTTTGCAGCTAGAGCCACCAAACCTTGACCCTACATCGGGCGCAGCAGCAGCTATTGATGAAGTGGTATATGGAAATATATTTGAAGGCCTTGTCAAAATTGACCAAAACGGAAATATTAAACCGGGGCTGGCACTATATTGGGAAATTTCATCCGACCGTAGATCATATGTTTTTCATTTAGCCGAAGGCGTGACTTTTCACGATGGGACACTTTTTCATGCAAATGATGTAAAATATTCCTTTAATCGTGCCCGGGCAGTGAATTCTACCAATGCAAAGAAATATATATTTGCCCCAATTACGAATATTGATGTATTTGATGCTTTAACGGTAATGATTTCACTTGATAATGCGCGGACGGACTTTTTGTTTAATATCGGACTTGGCGACGCGGTGATTGTTTCAGAAAAAACCGCCAGTGAAAATGCCTTTAACCCAGTAGGTACAGGGCCATTTATGTTCAAAGATTGGGTGCGTGGGGATAGAATATCTCTCGTGCGCAATGATAACTATTGGGGCGATGCCCCAAGGCTTGAAAGGGTTGATTTTAAAATTATTACGGACCCACTATCGGCATATACAGCAATGAAAGCAGGGGATATTGATGCTTTTCCTAATTATCCTGCACCTGAAAATTTATTTTTATTTAATAATGACCCAAGTTATGAAGTGATTGTGGGACTTACAGCCGGCGAGACTATTTTAGGGACAAATAATAAAAAAGCACCTTTTGATAATATTTTGGTTCGCAAGGCCATGGCCCATGCCATTAATCGTCAAGAATTAATTGACGGGGCAATGTTTGGAAATGCCGCACCAATTGGCAGCCATTTTGCCCCTGATCATCCGGATTATATCGATTTAACGGGTATTTTCCCCCATGACCTTGATAAAGCACGTGCATTTTTAAAAGAAGCGGGATTAGAAAAAGGGTTTACAGCCAGTCTTAAACTTCCACCGCCAATTTATGCCAGACGTACAGGTGAGTTAATCGCCCATCAGCTTGGTAAAATTGGCATAGATGTTGAAATTGAAAATATGGAATGGGCCCAGTGGATTGATCAAGTATTGCGTAACAAAAATTTTGATCTGACAATTGTATCTCATGTGGAGCCGGTCGATATCAATATATATGCCAATCCAAATTATTATTTTGGCTATGACAATGAAGATTTTCAAAATATTATAAAAGAAATAGATGATAGTGGTGATGCGACAGAAACAAGTTCGCTTTATAAACTTGCACAGCGAAAAATTGCTGATGATGCGGTTAATGGCTATTTGTTTCAGCTGGGTAAATATGGTGTTTGGAAACGTGGTGTTAAAGGGATGTGGAAAAATTACCCCATTCGTTCCAACGATTTAAGCGCTGTGTATATTGAAGGGGCGGACGAATGATACATTTCGTTTTGAAACGTCTCGCTTCACTGGTTCTGACATTATTGGTAGCGACGGGCGTGATATTTATCATGATCGAAGTGGTGCCGGGTGATCCAGCGGCTTATATGATGGGTCTATCAAATAATGCAGAAGCCGCAGATGCTCTTAGAAGCCAAATGGGTTTAGATGCGCCTGCCTGGGACCGCTATAAAAGTTGGGTTAGTGGAATGATTGCGGGTGATTTTGGTATAAGTTACACGTACCGCATCCCCGTATCGGAACTTGTTGGCGATAGGATGATGGTATCCGTCCCGCTAACAATTTATGCCTTAATTCTTTCTACAATAATCGCCATACCCGTTGGGGTTATTGCCGCATCAAAAAGGGGGTCAATTGTGGATACTGGATTGATGGGGTTCGCCCAGATCGGCGTTGCAATCCCAAATTTCTGGTTTGCTATTCTTTTAGTGCTTTTATTTTCAACAAGCTTGCAGTGGTTTTCAGCGGGCGGGTTTCCGGGATGGGATGCGGGGATTGTTGAATGCCTGAAGGCCCTGACACTACCGGCAATATCGCTGGCGTTACCACAAGCTGCCATTTTGTCGCGTGTAATGCGTACGTCCATGTTAGATGTGATGAACGAAGATTACATTCGTACTGCACGCGCAAAAGGACTTACGAAGCGTCAAGCTTTGATCAGGCATGGTTTACGTAACGCCATGATCCCGGTGTTAACAATATTAGGATTGCAGTTTTCATTCTTACTGGCCGGTGGGATTATAATCGAAAGTATATTCTCTCTGCCTGGACTTGGCCGGCTTGTGTTTCAATCGATTGCGCAACGGGATTTAATTGTGGTGAAATCAATTGTTACTTTACTGGTTTTTGCGGTTGTGATGATCACATTCATTGTTGATATGGCTTATGCAGTTGTTGATCCACGATTACGTGAAGGGAATAGTAAGTGAAGAAACTTCCCTTAAACCTGACAATCGGCTTAATCCTGACATTTATGTTTGTTTTTATGGCGGCGTTATCATTCGTATGGACGCCGTATGATGTTACGGCACTTGATATTGGTTCGAAATTTCTCGCCCCTAATTTTCAGCATTTATTTGGCACAGATCATTTCGGCCGTGATGTGTTTTCAATGGTGATGGTAGGGGCTAGAAATGCCATTGCTGTATCACTGGTTGCGGTTGGGATTGGGATGGCAATTGGGGTGCCGCTTGGTCTTTGGTCCGCAGCGACACGTATGAATGGCTATGGTTTAATGGATGAAGCTTTAATGCGTGGCAATGATTTGATCTTTGCTTTTCCGTCTTTGTTAATGGCGATAATGATTACGGCGGTGTTTGGCCCCGGTGCAATTAATGCAATCATTGCAATTGGTATTTTTAATATTCCTGTTTTTGCCAGAATGACAAGGGGTGCCGCACTGGGATTATGGTCCCGTGAATATATCATGGCAGCGCGAGTATCTGGAAAAAGCATGATGCGGATTTCATATGAGCATATCCTGCCTAATATTCTTAATATTTTAATTGTCCAGGCAACGATCCAGTTTTCTATTGCTATAATTGCGGAAGCGGCACTGTCTTATGTAGGGCTTGGAACTCAACCACCAATGCCGAGTTTAGGGCGGATGCTTAATGAAGCGCAAACAATGATCTTTTTTGCACCATGGCTTGGCTTTGTACCGGGTGGTGCAATTGTGACAATGGTTATTGGTTTAAACCTTTTAGGGGATGGATTGCGAGACTTGCTCGATCCAAAATTACGCATAAGGGCGGCGCAAACAAGGAAAGGGGAAGATAATAATGTCACTACTTGATATCCAGAACTTGAACCTTTCGATCCATGATAAGCAGATTTTATATAATGTTAATTTACAAGTGGAACCAGGGCAGGTTGTTGCGGTTGTTGGGGAAAGTGGATCAGGTAAATCCATGACCGCCAGTGCGGTAATGCAATTAATGCCAGACGCGGCAGCGATTGAGGGCAATATCTGGTTAGATAATGATGATCTTACTGTCAAAACTGAAAATGAAATGTGTGTTATTCGTGCCAATGATATTGGTATGATTTTTCAAGAACCAATGACCGCTTTAAATCCCGTACAAACAATTGGTGCTCAAGTTATAGAAGCCGTGAGGATTACACATAAGGATTTAAATAAAAGTCAGGCGATTGAGAAGGCTGAAATTGTGCTTCACAGGGTTGGATTACCGCAAGAACGTTTTCCTTTGGCAACGTACCCCCATAAATTATCAGGTGGTCAACGACAACGGGTCGTGATTGCCATCGCACTTTGCCAAAATCCAAAACTTCTAATCGCCGATGAACCGACTACGGCGCTTGATGTGACAACGCAAGCAAAGATATTGAAACTTCTTAAGAAGCTGGTTGCTCAAGATAATATGGGGTTATTACTTATTAGTCATGACCTTGGCGTTGTTGGTGAAGTGGCGGATCATATTGTCATTATGCGTAATGGAAGGGTGATTGAACAAGGAAGTAGACATTCTTTTTTCAATAATATGAAGGAAGAATATTCAAAAGAATTGGTTGCCGCATCACAGCAGGAATTAAAGGTTCAAAAAGAAACGCAAGAAGAAGAGATTATACTTGAGGTGCGAAACCTGAATAAAGAATATAAACTCACGCGGAAAGGATTTTTTAGTAAAGGGGAGATCCTTCAAGCAGTGAACGACGTTAGTTTTAGTATTAAACGCGGCGAAAATCTCGGCCTAGTAGGGGAGAGCGGTTGCGGGAAATCGACATTAACCCGCTGTATTTTAGGGGTAGATGATTTCGAGAGTGGTGAAATACTTATAAATGGCGAAGTCTTTAATGGACAAAAGGAACTCAGAAAAAATATCAACGTGGTATTTCAGGATCCATACGGAAGTTTTAATCCACGCCATACCGTCGAACGATTAGTGTCTGAGCCATTTTATTTATTAGATAAAAAACCAACCGCTAAAGAAAGCAAAGATCAAGTAATTGAAATGCTTATGCTTGTTGGTTTATCGAAAACGGATATTGATAAATACCCACATGAGTTTTCAGGAGGGCAAAGACAGCGGATTGCCATTGCCAGGGCATTAATCACCAATCCATCGGTTATACTGCTGGATGAGGCTACATCGGCGCTTGATGTGTTGATTAGAGGGCAGATACTTGAGTTATTAGAAGAATTATCAAAGAAACTTGGCATTTCTTATTTATTCATTTCCCATGATTTAGCAACGGTAAAAAATATTACGGACCGGATAATGGTAATGAAAGACGGAATAATTGTTGAACAAGGACACACGGCGGATATATATAAAAATCCAACCCATCCTTACACAAAAACATTGCTTGAGGCGAGCCCGGATATTACAAGAGTAATAGAGAATTTATAAAGCAAATATTTAAAAGGAATGTTAGATGACGATCTCATTTAATACGGAACAGATTTTAATCGATGGTTTATGGCGTGATGCAGAAAATGGTGCAACACTCGATGTTTTAAACCCGTCTACGGGCGAAAGTATCTGTAAAATCGGTCGTGGATCGAAAAATGACATCAATAAGGCCGTTAAAGCTGCTCGTAAAGCCCTTAACGGCCCATGGGGCAAAATGACGGCCTTAGAAAGAGGTCGGATACTTACCAATATTGGCCGTGCCTTGCAGGAATATGAAGACGAACTGACGGAACTGGAAAGTTTAGATGTTGGTAAACCTTTAAAGCAAGCCCGTGCCGATGCGGTTGCCTGTGCCCGTTATATGGAATTTTACGGCGGGGCCG
>JABIPV010000104.1 GCA_018699075.1 Kordiimonadaceae bacterium
AATAAAAATCCTAGTTTTTGGGCTTCTGGAATTTCAGTAGTAATGCATATGCAGAACCCTCATATTCTAGCTATGCATTTTAATACTAGATATATTTGTACAACTAAAACCTGGTTTGGTGGAGGTATGGATATAACGCCCACAATAAAAGATAATATTGAAAAAAATAAATTTCACAAAACTCTAAAAACAATGTGTGATCGACACAACAAGAATTATTATAATAAATATAAAAAATGGTGTGATGAATATTTTTATGTACCTCACCGTAATAGAGCCCGCGGTGAAGGCGGTATTTTTTATGATCAACTCAGTGATAATTGGGACAAAGATTTCGCCTTTACCCAAGATGTCGGGCGTGCATTTTTGGACGTATATCCCTCACTAGTCCGCAAACATATGAATGAAGAATGGACAGAAGAAGAGCGCGAAGAATTATTATATTATAGAGGTCTATATGCTGAGTTTAACCTCGTTTACGATCGTGGAACATCATTTGGACTTAAAACCGGTGGAAATGTAGAGGCCATATTAATGTCACTACCACCACATGCTAAATGGAAGTAAAGCTGAATGGTTTTAATAGATTTTGAAGAAATAATTAAAAATGAAATTCAAAATCTGGGTGGTCCTTATGTCTGGACCGATATTATGCTTCATGGGGACCATCGCGTTCAAAAAAATGTAAAAAGAAAATCTTATCGATTACTTGATGCTGAAAACAAGGTCATCTATAGAGGCGATTTGGAACGATGTCGATCGACCCTGTTAAAATTACAAATAAAATTTAAAAGCACCCACCTAATCCTTCTAATTCATGGCCTTGGTCGTCACGCAGGCATTATGAAAAAAATGAGAGATGCACTTCAAAACGAAGGATTTTCGGCACATTCCTTAAATTATGCAACTCTTTTCGAAGATGTTTCCACCCATGCAGATAACTTCGAGTATTTAATAAAAAACTTACCTGGAGTTAAGAAAATATCCTTTGTTACTCATAGCTTAGGCGGGCTAGTCGCCCGGGAACTCCTCAGCCGTGATGACATGTGGCAAAATATAAAACCAGAAAAAATTGTAATGATGGGTACGCCAAATAAAGGTGCACAAATAGCTGAATTTTTAAATCGTTTAAAAGCTTTTGAAATCATCATGGGCCCCTCTAGTCAAAATGTGTTACCGGATGATAAATTAAAAGAGCTGCCAGAACCGAAAATCCCTACGTTAATCATCGCGGGTGGTCGCGGAAACAATCTAGGGTATAATCCGTTACTACCTGGTGATAATGACGGAATTGTTACTGTTGATGAAACCCGCATCGACGAACCGCATGAGTTTATCTGCGTTCCCGTCATTCATACAACCATAATGGATCATAAGAAATCCATTGCGGAAACCATCAATTTTTTAAAGACTTAAAATCACTCTCAATCCATTTTTTCTCTAAACGGTTTAATTCCAATCCTAGAGCAACTCCGGGTGCCCATCCTTGAATAATTAAATCTTTTCCTTGGATACTAAATAGTGGAATTTTGTAGCTTTGAATATATTCCAAAATTTCCTTAGTGAGTTTTCCACGCAGGCACAGATAATGAATAAGAATATCTTTACCAGTTTCATACATTACGCGCCGTAAGGTTTTTTGATCTAAATCATGATAAGGATATTCCTTACCATATTTACTTAAAACATCACTTTGCTTATTTGATAAACGTAATTTTTTTGCCGTGTCAGATATAATTTCTTGATCATATGGCAATAAACAGCTTAACCGACCAATGTCATCTTCTATATTCAGAGAATTTTCTAATTCAAAATAATTGCAGAAATTAGAAACCCCTTCATTTTCTGGAAGAATTTCATATAGAATACCCGCTTCACACATGATTTTTAAAACTTTTGGTGCATTATTAGACAATAGTATTTTTCTAAATTCTTGCCAAACTCTCTCCCCTGACAATCCTCTCAGGTCACTCTTTAAGCTTTTTGCAGCTTCATGGCCTTTATCATCTAAGTTTCCTGAACTAATTTCACCGAAAAATCGATAAAACCTTAAAATACGTAACGCATCCTCTTTAATCCTCTCAAGAGGGGCACCAATAAAGCGCACACGCCTATCAAGTAGATCTTGATATCCGTTCAAAGGGTCATGAACTGTACCATCCATATCCAAGTATAGGGCATTAAAGGTGAAATCTCGACGCTTGGCATCTTCTAACCAATCATCGGTAAATTCCACCTGTGCATGGCGACCATCCGTATCCACATCTTGCCGTAGTGTGGTAATTTCAAAAGTTTTATCATTAATAACCGCTGTAATTGTCCCAAATTGAATACCTGTGGGATAAACTTTAATATCTGGACTTTCCAATAGATCCATATTTTGCTCAGGCGTTAAAGCCGAAGCAATATCAATATCCCCTATTTCAGAAAAACCCATCAAAGCATCACGTACAGCGCCTCCAACAATTCGTGCTTTGGTGCCGTACTTATTTAAAACCCCCATTACTTGTTGAAGATCAGGATCGTTAAGCCATGTTTGGTTTTTAATTTGCATTTTCATTCACCAAATTTGCGAAGCGAACCAACATCGCCGCCGTAGCACCCCAAATTTTATGATCGTCATGGGGAAAAACGTAATAAAAGCGTTTTTCTCCTTTCCACATCATTCCTTCAACTGTGTGATTTTTATCATCTAAAATATAATCAAGCGGCACTTCAAAAACGTCCTCAACCTCACTTTGTTCAGGCACAATTTCGAAATCAGGGTTTATAAACCCGACAACTGGTGTAACACTATAACCGGTTACAGTTTCATAATCTTCCATTGCACCAACGATTTGGGCATTGTCTTGCGGTAAATTAATTTCTTCTCGTGCTTCACGTAAAGCTGTTGCCATTGCATGAGCATCTTCATCATCACAGCGCCCACCGGGAAAGCTCACTTGACCACTATGACTTTTTAATTGCGATGATCTTTTGGTTAACAAAATTGAAAACTGTTCACCACGTTCCACAATAGGAATAAGAACCGCAGATGGTTTAAGCGGTAGATCATTCATTATATCCATGTTCTCAGCAGGGCGATAAATACTATGGTCGCCGACAATAGGGCGTACCCATTCTCGTTTTGATGCGGGCGTAAGAGCCCTTTCCATCACCGGGTCATGACGTTCAAATATTTCTGTAATTATTTTCTTCATATTTTAACTTAAAGGGAAAAACTCCCCACCACTCCAAACGCCATACTCCCCGTTATTCTCAACAGCTATATCCACCAGTTGATAATAAACATTCCGGCTTATTAAGGCTTCTAACCTATCGCGTACCAATACATACGGTGAAGGTTCGCCCGTCTGATTATTTATACTAACCCGTATTGGATTTTCTTTTCCTACATTAACATAATCATCCAAATTGGTTCTGAATAATATTTGCTTATCTTCAACTTCCATTTCAACGGCGACAAAAGGAGCATCCACAACTTTTATACCGACCTTCTCAACGGGTGTAACTAAATAATATTGATCTTTATCTTGGCGTAATATTGTCGAAAAAAGTTTAACCATACGTTGTCGACTAATTGGTGTTCCCATGTAATCCCAACTACCATCCCGGTTAATACACATATCAATATCACCACAAAAATCTGGGTTCCACAAATGTACGGGCGGCAATTTTTTATCCCCCTTCGCCTTTTCAGCCGCAATGGCAAAAAGTTCAGGGCGAAACCCAGCTGTTTTATGATTTTCATTGTCTGTCATAAATGCTCCATGAATACTTCAGAACATTATATGATAAGAAAATTATTTTTGATATTAAGTTTTTTTAATTTTGCCGTGAATATCTTTTAAGGAACCGGGAACCAGTTCATGTGCCAGTAGTCGACTTTGATCCTGCTGGCCATCCATAATTAATCCTGTCGCCAGCGCCCGCGTAAAACCAATTTTCTGATAGTAAGCTTCATCGCCAACCAGAATCACAGATAAATAACCTATCTCTTCAGCTGTCATTAAACCATGCCTCATTAAATTAAGACCATATCCGTTACCTTGTTTTTTGGGATCAATGGCAATCGGGCCTAATAACAATGACCGCGTCTCACCAATATTAATTGGCCAAAACCTTAATGTTCCAATGATTTGTTCACCATCGCTTATAACAAAGGATAAGTCGTCTATTGCCGCGATACCTTCCCGTAAAGCATATGCCGCTTTATTTTGACGGTCCCTACCAAAGGTTAAGTCAAGCAGAGCTTCTACCAATTCAGCATCATCAGGTGTTTGTAATCTGATCTTCATTTATAACACTTCATTAATTTAATTCAGTGGGAAGTATCATATAAAAATATCTAAATCCAGCAATTAATCAAAATTAATGGTAAATAAATGACATAAAAACAGAATAAAATTCGGTAAAATTAATATAAACCGAATTAATTACCAAGAAACCTGTAGTCTTATATTAAATGTATCTACTAAATCAGTATTTAAACCGAGTTGATTTTTAATAATTGTATGCGCATAGTTTGCTTGAACTTTCATATAATTATTCAAATACCAATCAGCACCGATAATATAAGAGTTCTGTTTAGTGCCGAAAGTTTCATGGGTGAAATCCATGGTATCATAACGTGCAGCAATTTTTACTTCGCCCATACCGCCCTCCCCAACAGGACTTTTAACTTCTACGTTATCAAATTTACCTTTTTCGCTATTAATTATGCGCTCTCCACCAGTTGGGAAAAAACTAACTTCAAAATAACCACCTTTATATAATGGATCAGTAATTGTGAGCATATCACTGGCACTTATTTTATTTTTTATAAATCCGTATTCAGATTGTGCTGCAAACGATCCTATGGAAGCGACAAACTCAATTCCGTTAAACTGTTCGGAAGTAATATTAAACAATTCGCTGGTTAATGGCTTAATACTACCCTGATGGCTAAAAGGTCGATCACTATAATTATGATCAAAATTGTTACCATTTTCATTTCGAAAAAAGAATGATGTACCAAAATGAAGCCTTAGTCCATTTTCAAACACCGGGCTATAAGTCAACCTAGACGTGATCATATTATTATCATCAACCGATGAATTAACAGTTGCCAGGGTTTCAAAATAATATCCTCCACTAACAGTCCAATTATCCCCATGGGTAGTAAGACCTACCCCGACACGCGGCCTTGCCCTAAGAACATTTAAAAAGGCGGCCCGTGAAGAAAAACTGGTATTTGGCGAAGGTGTTGATTTTTCAAGTCCAGTGAATGTACGTGTTTGACCAATTATTATATTAGAATTCCCAAAGCTATAATCAATATAGGCCAATTTCACTTCAACCTGATCATCAACCAGTTTTGCTGCAAGTCGGTATTCAAAGTTGGTAAACATTTTACCACGAAAGCCAAATTCAAGCGCACGAGCTTCAAAGCCATTGATCTTATCACCGGGTCGTGATGTGCCATCGCCATCTTTAAAGTTAACAACAGCGTAATCATAAATCATTCAACTATTCGTCTCGAATGAAAAACGTCCATCTCTGGTTTCTAATTTTGGAGCAGGATTCCATGTAATTATGGTATCACCCGGTTGTGGCTCTACTGCGCTTCTTCTTTCGCTAGCATTAACCGTTGCTTTAAGCTCATCTATCTGCTTTTGAAGGTTTTCAACATTTGGCATTTCAAATTCAGGTTCTGATGAGCCAGTTTGTGCATAAGCCGTATGTATGCCAATTAAGAAAGAAAATGTAACAGCATAAAAAACTGTTTTAATATCAAAAGTAGAAATTAAATTCATAAATAAGCTCAAACGCACAATATATATTAAAGACTAGAAACTAAACATTACTCAATTTTCGTCAAGTAGTAGTTTCAATTTGAGTAAATAACATGATTTTCTAACGGCTGATTCGCTTTAAAACTTAAATTCACATCATTCAGTATTTAATTTTGAAATTATTACTTTTTAAGCATTCTACATTAACAACCTTGTATAATTGATTGTAAGCATTATTTAAATGATGAATAATAAGTTAATTTTATAAATTGTAAATCAACCCTTATTTGGTGAACTTGAGAAATTAACCTTTTGTCAATCTATACTTCATAGTCTTAGTAATGATTATTTCCTCCCCCAAACTTGGGCGGCTATCTTTTTTAGAGCCGCCTTTTTTTTGTCTAAATTTAATGTTTTAGTTTTCTTCCTAAATTTTATTATGTAAACTATTATTACGTA
>JABIPV010000103.1 GCA_018699075.1 Kordiimonadaceae bacterium
CAACATGGGCTGCCCAGCAAAGAAGATCGTCAATGGCTATGCAGGGTCCGCACTTATGCAAAATTTGCAAGAAGCGGAAAAAATTATTAAGGCAACCGTAGACGCAGTTGAAATTCCAGTGACTTTAAAAATGCGTACGGGCTGGGATATTACCAACCGTAATGCGCCGGAACTTGCAAAAATTGCTGAAGATAACGGCATTAAAATGATCACGGTTCATGGTCGTACGCGAAACCAAATGTATAAAGGGGTTTCGGATTGGGCATTTATTTCTGAAGTGAAGCAGAGTGTATCTTTGCCTGTGATAGCCAACGGCGATATCATCACATGTGAAAATGCACGTGAGGCGCTTGTGCAGTCAGGGGCAGATGGGGTAATGATTGGGCGGGGTAGTTATGGGCGTCCCTGGTTTTTATCTCATGTTATTCATTATCTTAAAACAGGCGAAAAGTTACCAGCACCAGATCTGTTGATGATTAAAAATATTATGGTTGAACATTATCTAGCGATGCTTGAATATTATGGTGAAGATGCAGGCAAGAAAATTGCCCGCAAGCATATCAGCTGGTACACAAAAGGTTTGCAAGATAGTGCTGCATTTCGTCAAACGGTTAATAAAATGACCGATACCAAAGAAGTCTTACAAACGATAGAAGATTTTTTTGCACCACTACTTGATGAATACGCGGCCTAGTAATGGGTGAAGAAACTGATTTAATCAGCCTGCCTGATCATTCTGAAATAATTTTAAACAGTCTTTCTGATGCACTTATTTCTTTAGATGACGATAATCAAATCACCTATATTAATGCGGCTGCGGAACTGCTTCTTGGTAATAGTGCTAAAATATTAACACGGAAAAAATTAGAAGATATTGTCCCGTTTGATAGCCCCTTAGTGGCGTTGGTTCGACAAGTCCGTGGTCAAAAAGCAGTTATTTCAGAATATGATATTAATATCGGCAACCCCAATATTGGAGAATTAAATATTGATGTCCACGTGTCATCGTTAATGGATGATAACGATGGAATTCTTATTCAATTACAGCAAAGAACCATCGCTCAAAAAATAAGTCAGCAACAAAATCACAGAAATGCGTCGAGATCTGTTTCTGGGATGGCGGCAATGCTGGCCCATGAAATAAAAAACCCCCTTTCAGGCATCAAAGGGTCCGCGCAACTCTTGGCCCATGATGTATCAGCAGAGGATAAGCCATTAACTGATTTAATATGTGAAGAAGTTGACCGTATTTGTACTCTTGTGGATCGGATGGAAGTTTTCACAGATCATAGGCAGTTAGAACAATCAGAAATTAATATTCATAGTATTCTTGAGCATGTAAAGAAATTGGCTGAAAATGGGTTTGGTAAACATGTCGAGTTCATCGAATATTATGACCCTTCTTTACCAAACACATTAGGTGACAGAGGTCAGCTTATACAAGTTTTCCTAAATCTACTTAAAAATGCGTGTGAAGCGGTATCAGAAGTAAGCGGTAAAATTACCATGACAACAGCTTACCGTCAGGGGGTTCGGGTTGCGGCGCCGGGGTCGGATAAATTGCTCCGATTACCACTTGAAATTTGTATTATTGATAATGGGGCCGGCATTGCGGAAGAAATTAAAGCGCAGATATTTGACCCCTTCGTCACGACAAAAAAAGCGGGCACAGGATTAGGATTGGCTTTGGTTGCTAAAATAATTGGTGATCACGGTGGAATTATTGAATGTGAAAATAAAGCCGACACGACAGTTTTTAGAATTTTATTACCCTCTTCAACATAAAGGGAAAACCATATGGATGATAAAACCATATTAATAGCAGACGACGACAAGGCCATAAGAACAGTACTATCCCGTGCTCTAAGCAAAGAGGGCTACAATGTTCGGGTATCCAGCAACGCCACGGCTTTATGGGAATGGGTATCAAATGGCGAAGGCGATTTAGTTATCACTGATGTAATGATGCCTGATGAAAATGGCCTTGATATGTTGCTGCGCATTAAAAATATAAGGCCAGATCTTCCCGTAATCGTAATGAGCGCACAAAATACTCTAATGACAGCTGTCAAAGCTACGGAAAGAGGCGCCTATGAATATCTTCCAAAACCTTTTGATTTAGATGAATTAAGACAGGTGATCAAAAAAGGATTAAGTCCTAAAAATAAAAACAATTTAGTGCAGAATAAGAACGAAGACGAAGAAATGCCACTTATTGGACGTTCTCTTGCAATGCAGGACGTATTTCGTGTGATGGCGCGTTTGATGAATACGGATCTTACCGTGATGATTGCGGGGGAAACAGGTACGGGCAAAGAACTTGTTGCCCGCGCGCTTCATGATTTTGGAAAACGTAAGAATGCGCCGTTTGTGGCTATTAATATGGCAGCAATTCCAAAAGAATTGATTGAAAGCGAACTCTTTGGTCATGAAAAAGGATCTTTTACGGGCGCCGTTACAAAAAAAGCAGGACGTTTTGAACAAGCAAGAGGCGGCACGCTCTTTTTAGATGAAATTGGTGATATGCCAATGGATGCACAAACACGACTTCTTAGGGTTTTGCAAGAAGGAGAATTTATTTCCGTTGGCGGTTCTGTGCCTATAAAGGTTGATGTACGTATTATTGCAGCGACCCACCGAAACTTAAAGCAATTGATTTCACAAGGATTGTTTCGTGAAGACCTTTATTACCGTTTAAATGTTGTGCCGATTAATGTTCCGCCACTACGCGAACGCAGAGATGATATCCCCGATTTAGTGAGGCACTTTTTTAATAATTACGGGGAAGATAATAATCAAGTTTCCAAATTACTAGATCCTAAAGCTATGAATTTTTTAAGTAATTACAAATGGCCGGGAAATATTCGAGAGTTGGAAAATTTTATTCAACGTTTGGCAGCTTTATATACGGAAGAAGTAATTAGTTTTGAAGATGTTTGTAATGAACTGACCAACAATTCAGTACTAAACATCAAGAATACAGAGGACGAAAATGAAAATTCACCCCTTAATGAGACATTACAACAATCAATTCATCGCCATTTAAAGAATTATTTTGATGCTCATCCTGGGGAGGAACTCCCGTCAAATGGTCTATATGGACGTATTTTAAGTGAGTTAGAAAAACCACTGATTGAATTATGTTTAGAAGCCACAAAAGGCAATCAAATCAAAGCGGCAGAGCTTCTGGGGCTCAATCGAAATACTCTAAGAAAAAAGATTAAAGAATTGGAAATACCTGTTATCAAGAAACGTTTTTAGTAAATTTTGATATTTTTTGTTATCTAATAAGAATATTACATGTTAAAATGTTGCATTATTGCAACAATATGGTAGTATTTTCGGCATTATGAGTGAACAAGCAATACCTAAAAAATCCCGAGTATTAAGTAAATTAATGCTCTGGGCCAGAAAAGTTGATCTTGAGAATAAAGCCGTTTACGCGCTTTTTGTTGGGCTGCTTATATCAGGAGGCGCAGCCTACTCAATTTTTTCTGATGCCACACCGCTTACACCTAATCCAGACAATTTATTATATTTTGTACTTTTCATTACGGTTTTGCTGTTGTTACTTGTCACCTTAGTGGTGAGACAAGTGATCCAGTTTAAAGGGGAAGGGAAAGATGCCGCCGCCGCCACACGGTTGCATAAACGGATTGTTACATTGTTCAGTGTGGTTGCTATTACACCTACTATTATAGTTGCTATTTTCTCGGTAATGTTCTTTGAAATCGGCTTACAAGGGTGGTTTAGTGATAAAGTAAAAACCGTACTTGATAGTTCTGAAAGTGTGGCGCAAACATATATTCAAGAACATATGAAAATTATTCGTGCAGATGCACTTGGGATGGCTAACGGTCTAAACCGCCAATCGTTTATTTTTGCACAGCAGCCAGAACTTTTGAATCAGGCCTTAACTATTCAAGTGGGCTCACTTGGTCTTTCTGAAGCAATTATGCTCAATAGAGAAGGTGTGATAACAGCACGAGCAAGTGCTACATTAAGTGTTTTTGATGGTCGTTTAAATAAGCAAATCATGGATCAAGCCGCTGAAGGTGGCGTTAGTTTTTTCGCTGATCGAGGTGATGGACAGATCAGGGTGCTTGTTAAATTGGATGGATTTTTGGATCAGTTTCTATATGTAAGCCGTCTCATAGACGCGCAGGCATTGGCACTTGTACGACGAACTGGTGAAGCGAAAAACGATTTTGAAAAGTCCCAATCTGAGATTTCTGAATATAGACTTCTATTTAATATGTCTTTCCTTGTGGTGGCACTTATTGTGCTATTTATGTCCGCATGGATGGGCTTTAGTTTGGCAAACAAATTAATGAAGCCAATTAATATATTAGTACGAGCAACAGATAGAGTTGGTAAAGGCGATTTTTCAGCACGAGTGCCGATTAAAGAAGGCTATGATGATCTTGGTGGTTTAACAAAATCATTTAATACAATGACCAGGCAACTGCATAAACAGCAGAAAGATATTCTTTCAGCCAATATGGAATTAGAAGAAAAACGACGTTTTACTGAAACCGTACTATCTGGTGTATCACCAGGTATTATGGGGCTGGATCCTAAAGGTAAAATCACACTTCCTAACCGTTCAGCTTCGGTTATGCTAGGAATCAGTGAAAAAGATCTTAAGGATCAATATTTAACTGAAGTTATGCCAGAGGTAACTGAATTATTCGATAAAATTCAAAAGGCGAGTAAAGTTGGCGTTGAAAATCAAATTGTTTTAAAACGCGGCGAAAATGCTTTAACTCTACTGGTAAGAATTACGGCGGAATTAAAAGGCAGGCGTGTCGAAGGGTTTGTGATTAGTTTTGATGATATTACAGAACAAGTGGCGGCTGAACGTACGGCGGCTTGGGCAGATGTGGCGCGCAGAATTGCGCATGAAATTAAAAACCCACTAACACCAATTCAATTATCTGCGGAAAGATTAAAACGTAAATATCTTAAAGAAATCAAAACCGAACCCGAAGTATTTATACAATGTACGGATACAATTGTTCGCCAAGTTAGGGACTTGCGCCAAATGGTTGATGAATTTTCATCATTTGCAAGAATGCCAAGTCCTATTATACAAAAAGAAGACCTTGTGAAAATTACCAAAGAAGCCACCTTTTTAATGGATCTCGCTAGTAATGATATCAAGATAAATACTCATTTTCCTGATGTGCCTGTTGAGCTGGAATGTGATGCTAGGCAAATAGGTCAAGCATTAACCAATGTGATTAAAAATGCTTCTGAAGCATTAATCGATCATGAAGATGCAAAAATTGAAATCACTTTAATGCAAGATGATAAGCATGTTTCAATTTGTGTGACGGATAATGGAAAGGGTATGCCCGAAGACATGATTGATAGATTAACGGAGCCATATGTAACAACTCGGTCAAAAGGTACCGGGCTTGGCCTTGCAATCGTTAAAAAAATTATGAAAGATCATGGCGGCGACCTCATCTTGGAAAATAATAAAGATGGTGGTGCATCATCGACATTGGTATTTAACCAAAGTAATGAAATAATTGAACCTGATAGTGAAGTTGAAGATATGTTGCAGAATAATATAAGGATCGTTCATGGCGCTTGATATTTTAATTGTTGATGATGAAGCAGATATCAGGGACCTTATATCAGGAATTTTAAACGATGAAGGTTATGATACTCGCGTCGCTGGTGATAGTGACGGGGCACTAAGAGAGATTGATCTTCGAAGGCCATCGCTATTGATACTTGATATTTGGCTTCAAGGTAGCAAACTTGACGGTTTGGAAATATTAGAGGTAGTTAAAAAGAAGCATAAAAATTTACCCGTAATCATCATTAGTGGTCACGGTAATATCGAAACAGCCGTCACCGCAATTAAAAGAGGTGCTTATGATTTTATAAGTAAGCCTTTTGAAAGTGAAAAACTTCTTATCCTTGTAGAACGTGCTACAGAAGTTGACAGATTAAGACGTGAAAATAATGAATTAAAAGGCATGGTTGGCTATGAGGAAGAACTCACGGGGGTTTCTTTAGCTATTAGCATCGTGCGAAATACTATCGAAAAAGTTGCTCCAAGTGGCAGTCGGGTTCTTATTTCCGGCTCTTCAGGTACAGGTAAAGAGCTGGTGGCGAGACTTATTCATAAACAATCCAAGCGGGCGAATGGTGCGTTTATTGTTGTGAATGCCGCAAGTATGTCACCAGAAAATATGGAAAGTGAATTATTTGGCGTTGAAGAAAACGGTGTTGTTGTAAAAACAGGTGTATTTGAAAAAGCACATGGCGGGACGTTATTTTTTGATGAAGTTGCCGATATGCCGCAAACGACACAAGCAAAGATTTTGCGTATACTCACGGATCAATCATTTGAGCGCGTCGGTGGTGATTTACGAGTTCAGGTAAATGTGCGCGTGGTGAGTGCGACTAGTCGTGATTTGCGTAAGGAAATAGATGCGCAGCGTTTTAGAGAAGATTTGTATCATCGGCTAAACGTGGTACCAATTCAGGTGCCGTCCTTAACCCAGAGACGTGATGATATACCGTTATTAGTAAGGCAAATGATGCAGAGCTTTACCAGCGCTACAGGCCGTCAACCCATAGCAATTAATGAAGAGGCCCTTACGTCACTCCAAGCGCATGATTGGCCTGGTAATGTAAGACAGCTAAAAAATACTGTAGAACGTATCCTTATTTTATCTTCTGATGATCAAGATATTACAGTTGATATGTTGCCTGCTGATATTATGGCGGATAGTGAAATTGTTAGGCCAAATTCAAATACTGAAATTATGACACTACCACTTAGAGAAGCGCGGGAAACATTTGAACGCGAATATTTAAATGTGCAGATTTTACGTTTTCAGGGTAATATTTCTCGGACAGCAGAATTTGTTGGTATGGAACGCTCAGCGCTCCACCGAAAATTAAAAGGGCTAGGGATCAATAGTTTAGAAAAAAAGTAGTTATAGTAAGCTATTGAAGTAAAAGGAAGAAACAATGAAAGTTATTGTCTGCGGTGCCGGCCAGGTTGGGTTTAATATTGCCCGTCATTTAGCAAATGAACAACATGATGTAACCGTAATTGACCGTTCTGAAGAATTAATCAATAAGGTTAGAAATTCTTTAGATGTTCATGCTCTTGTGGGGTATGCGTCTTATCCGGACTTACTCGAAAGTGCGGGCGCAGAAGATGCGGATATGATCATCGCTGTTACGCTTTTTGATGAAGTTAATATCGTTGCCTGTCAAGTGGCACATTCATTATTCAATGTGCCGACCAAAATTGCCAGAATTAGGGCGCAAAATTATCTAAACCCAGAGTGGCGCGCTTTATTCAGCCGAGACCATATGCCAATTGACGTGATAATATCGCCGGAAATGGAAGTTGCCAAAGCGGCTATCAATCGACTTGAGGTGCCAGGTGCTACGGATATGATACGCTTTGCAAATGACCGGGTGAGAGTTGTTGGGGTTAAACTTGATGAAGATTGCCCGGTTGTTGATACACCGCTTAGACAATTGACTGAATTATTTCCCGATTTAAATATTGTTGTATGCGGTATTTTAAGAAACGGTAAATTGATTGTTCCGACCGGAAATGATCAATTGTTGATCGGTGATAACATTTATATTTGTGCCGAGAGATCCCATGTGACGAGAGCACTAAGTATTTTTGGTCATGAAGAAGAGGAAGCGCGAAATATTGTTATTGTAGGAGGTGGTAATGTTGGGTTATTTCTTGCGGAACAATTGGTTGAAGCCGATAATAAATTTAAAATTAAAATCATAGAAAAAGATAAAGCTCGAGCAATTAAAGTTGCCGAAAGAATTTCAAAGGCTGTCGTACTTCATGGTGATGCTTTGGATATGGAAATATTAAAAGAAGCTAACGTTCAGGGTACAGGTTCAATAATTTCAGTAACCAATGATGATAAAGTAAATATTTTATCAGCTCTTCTAGCAAAACAAATGGGATGTAAAAGTGCCATAACACTAATAAATGACCATTCCTTTGGTGACTTAACAGGGTCAGTAGGAATTGAGGCTTTTGTCGATCCTAGACAAACAACTGTATCCAGCATTTTGAAACATATGCGCCGAGGTAGGATAAGTTCATTGCAAAGCCTTGCTGGTGGTGAAGCGGAAGTAATTGAAGCCGTCGCTGTAGAGGCATCTCCACTTGTAGGTAAAGCTTTAAGGGACGTGAAACTGCCTGCGGGTATAATTATTGGCTCAGTTATTCAAGATGATCAAATCGTGGTACCAAAAGGAGGGACGATCATTAAAGCCGGTGATGCGGTCATCGTATTTACTTGTGCAGATATGATTAAAAAAGTTGAAGAGCTATTTTCTGTAAGTCTTGAGTATTTTTAAAAAATAACGTTATCAACGATTATTTAATGAGTAATTTATGTTTACAAAAGTCGGTCATATTCTTGGACGTCTCTTAATCATTTTAGGGATTAGCGAATTTGTGCCGATTTTAGTCTCTTTGTCATTTAATGAACGAACGCTTATTCTGCCTTTTTTCATTTGTGGTTTATTGACTATATTTGTTGGTATGGGGTTTTATTTTGCTTTTCGGGATGTGCTAGAAAAACCCAGTCGTTATGATGTTATTGTTTTTCTTGTTCTCGCGTGGATTATTATTCCAATATTTGCATCTACTCCTTTCATGGTTTCGGGTGTTTTAACAAAATTTACCGATGCTTATTTTGAGGCTGTTTCTGCATTTACTACTTCAGGCTCAACCATATTAGCTAATTCAGCATTGGCACCCAAAACGGTTCTTTTTTGGCGCGCCTTCTTACAATGGCAAGGAGGAATATTTTTATTCGTAATTGCGGTATCGGTTATTCCCCTAAGTGCAATTGGTGGTTCAGAACTTTATAGAAGCGCTCTGGCCCATGGGGAAAAGGAAGGTTTTGTTTCTAGGATTAAGTCATCCTTTATACCTTTAGTTCAAATATATTTATTCTTTACTTTAGTTTGTTTTATTCTCCTTAATATCAGCGGAATGAGTTTCATTGACGCCTTATCTACATCTATGGCAACAATATCTAGTGGTGGTTTTTCCAATCATGCTAATTTTGGTGTAAATTCATTTAATAATTATTCTGAACTTATATTAGTGCCATTTATGATCATCGCCGCTTCTAATTTAACTTATCACTGGTCTTTTTTCTCAAATGGAAAAATAAAAATTTATAAACAAGATAAAGAATTAAAATACATTCTCAGTATAATTATGATTGCCGCTTTACTCATTTTTATGGTGTTAATTAATGCGGAAAATAGTGCAAGCACCACTATTTTTAAAAAACTTGGGGTTTCAATATTTACAGCTGTCTCCGCAATAAGCACCACAGGATTTTTGCCAGATGGTTCTAATTCTATGCCGCTGGGTATTGTCATTCTATGTGTAATTTTATTGTTTATTGGGGGAGCAATGGGATCAACAGCAGGCGGGTTTAAAATATTAAGGTTGAAGGTATTATTTCGCCAAGCTGATAGTGAAATAAGCCGTTTATCGCATCCTCATGGGGTCGTGCCAATGCGGGTCAATAATGTGAGTGTGACCAGTTCCATATTAATGAGTATATGGACCTTATTGTTTTTATTTCTGTCTTCAATTGCTTTATTTTCAATTGCCTACGGTGCCCTTGGCTATAATTTGGGAGTTGGAATAGGCCTTACAGTCGCAAATTTATTTAGTGCAGGTTCCATGACTGGATTAATAGCCCCTGAATTTATAGGTTATTCAGGGATGAGTTATGCAGGTAAATGGCTAACATCAATAATTATGCTCATTGGTCGCCTTGAAATTATCGCTTTATTGATCTTTTTTTCACCTGCTTTTAGACGCAATTAAAAAGTTTATTAATTCCTCTATCTTCTTTGTTTAATAACAAACTCTGATGTGTTATACTTAAGCTGCATTGATTTGCAGCAGTATTCAGGTTTATACTGTTTTAAGACTAAAATAATAAAAAATGGATAAAAAAATGTCTGAAAAAATGCACAATTTACAAGATGCCTTTCTTAATCATGTTCGCAAAAATAAAACTCCCATCACGGTATTCCTTGTTAATGGCGTAAAGTTGCAAGGTATAATTACGTGGTTTGATAATTTTTGCATTTTGCTTCGTCGTGATGCAAATGTTCAACTGGTCTATAAACATGCGATTTCGACCATAATGCCTGGTGGTACAATCAATTTGTTTGAAGCTGATGAGGAAGAACATTCTGATGAGGAATAAGTTCCCTCTATAATGACAGATCAAGAAGAAAAACAATCTTTACTGTTTCGAAAAAAATCTTTCAACAGTATTTGGGACGATCAAAATAGTAACAATCAATCAGTGGGGTATTCCACTGGTGCGCGTTCTTATGTTTTTCATCCTAAATTAACTGGCTATGGACATTTTTCTGTTCAAAACAGAACCGCTGAAGATCGCCTTGCTGAGGCGGTATCATTATCGGCAGCACTTGAGTTGAATATACTTTTTTCAGAAGTCATTACACTTAATAAAGTGCGGCCTTCGACTTATCTTGGAAAAGGTAAACTTGAAGATATGGCGGCATTTATCGAGGCTAATAATATAGAACTTGTCGTTGCGGACTGTGAACTAAGCCCCGGACAGCAAAGAAATCTTGAAAAAGAATTGGCGACAAAGGTTATTGACCGAACAGGGTTAATATTAGAAATCTTTGGCGAACGTGCCCAAACTAAAGAAGGGGTGATGCAAGTGGAGCTTGCGCATCTTTCTTATCAAAAAAGCCGCTTGGTTAAATCATGGACCCATTTGGAAAGACAGCGTGGCGGTGTTGGTTTTATGGGCGGTCCTGGCGAGTCACAAATTGAATCAGACAGACGGCTTATTGATGAACGAATAACAAAAATTAAAAAACAGCTTACGACTGTAGCCCGCACACGTGATTTGCATCGCAACAGCCGCCGTAAGGTGCCTTTTCCAATTATCGCGCTTGTAGGTTATACGAACGCAGGTAAATCAACGTTATTTAATTATTTATCAGATGCCAATGTCATGGCCGAAGATCTTTTATTTGCCACTCTTGATCCGACCATGCGCAATGTTGATATGCCAAACGGGAAAAAAGCAATTTTTTCAGATACAGTTGGTTTTATTTCTGATCTACCCACCCATTTGATTGCCGCCTTCCGTGCCACACTTGAAGAAGTGATAGAGGCCGATATAATTTTGCATATCCGTGATATTTCCCATCCCGAAACCGATGCACAAAAAAGTGATGTGATAGAAATTCTAAAATCCTTAGGCATCGATGAAGAAAATGAGAAAGAGATTTTTGAAGTCTGGAATAAAATTGATCTTATCCCGCAGGAAGAGCGCGAAATACTAGAAAATATGGCATCACGACTAGAAAATGTTGCTATTGTTTCTGCTGTAACCGGGGCAGGATGTGATGATCTTCTGCAAAAATTAGATACTCAACTTGCAAAAGATAAAAAATCATTTGAAATAAAATTCAACCATGCACAAGGTGCCGACATTGCATTATTTTATAAATACGGTGAAGTGTTAGACCGTGTGGACAGCGAAGATGACACCGTTATAACCGTAAGACTGGATGAAGCCGCTATAGGTCAATTGACTAAAATGGGCAAAATCCTTGGAAATTGATAAAATAAGTCAATTCATAAAGGACGTTTCGGCGCAAGATATATTGCCTCGGTTTCGCAATTTAAAAGAACATGAAGTAATAATAAAGGAACCGGGTGAATTTGTTACTGAGGCTGATCTGGCTGCAGAAATATCACTGATACGAAAATTAAGTTCTCTTTATCCGACAAGTATCATTAGCGGTGAAGAAGAACTTGTTAAATCACCAGAAAAACTGGCTGAACTTATCGCGTCGCCATTGGGATTTTTAATAGACCCGATTGATGGAACCAATAATTTCATTAAGGGTAATGAACGTTTTGCTGTGATGGTCGTGGCATTGCAATATGGTGTCACAGCGGCCAGTTGGATATATCAACCGTATACAGATAAAATGGCTGTGGCAGAAAAGGGAAGTGGTGCTTTTGTAAATGATGAAAAAATAACACTGGCCGCCCCGCCAGAAAATGTTGATCAGATCATTGGTGCCGCTCATATAAATCGGATGCCAGATGAATTGCGTGCGAAAGTAAGGGAAAATTTAAAGGTTTTTAAAGAAAATATTCCTGCTTTTTGTGCGGGATTTGATTATGTCAGTGTTGCGGAAAGTAAAAAACACTTTTCAGCATATAACCGAACCCTACTTTGGGATCATTTGCCGGGTACACTTCTTTGCGAAGAAGCCGGCGGCTATGTCCGTGGCCTCGACGGTAAAAAATACACGTCAAAAAACGACGGTGACGGCTTGCTAACAGCCCCTAACGAAGACCTATGGCATCAAATATTTGAGACAATGTTCAAAGGGACGTGATTTTGTCAAATTTTCTTAATTTAATCCAGAAAATAAATACTGTTCTTCAAGTTCATGGAGGATATCGGTAGGAATAAAATCAAGATAACGAAGGACTTTATTGGGAATTCCTTCATTTCTTTTAAATTCAGAACGCATTATTATGGCTAAATAATCATCTAGTGTTTCGTGTTTATCTGAAAACCTGTGAATTAATTTATCTAGATTGTACCAGAATGCAGAACCTTGATTATAAAAATTGTCATAAAGTCTAAAATCACGATTTTCATCAATTCGGCGTTGTATTTCTACAAGACCGGGAATGTCTTCTGCCGTTGAGGTGTAAAGCCCTTCAACAATTTCATTTATCGTTTTGTTATCTGGGTAAACCCTTTGCAAAGCTTTACTACCGTAATAATGCGCCAGACTTTCTTCGACCCATTCCAATTGCGACCCGCGATACAACTGATGTATCTGTTCATGTAATGCAATAAGGACTGGGTAGTATTTTTCTCTATCCATTGATTGTTCATTTTCGAAAATATAATTGACAAGCATTGCATTTGATCCAGCGGCACCTCCTAAACTTTGTCGTTCTCGTATAATTCCTATCATAATCATAGTAATATGACGAACTTCTCCTGTATCATTTAATCCCATAATGGATGAGAGATATTCAAGTGCACTAAGGTGATCATCTATATTTATTATTTGTGACGTATAAGAAGGATCATCAGATATAGATGTAAGCTTAATTCCTCCTCTCCTGATTGTTTCGCTGGGGACATTACCAAGTGCAAAATAAGAAGGCGGACTCATTGAGCTTGAAAGTGAAGTTTTAAAATATTTTTGACCAGGAACATCAAAACTTATTTTTAAGGATGGTGGCTCCCTTCTTAATCTTAATAATGCGGAGGGACTTGAAAAAATCCACCAATCGCTGTTTTTCTTTAATATTGATTTCTGTTCGTAAGCAGCAATACCTTCTTGATCTTCATGGAAAAAATCAACGGACCAGTTTATCTCTTCACACTGCCCTGGAATAAACCAACGACCATCATCGTCTTGTTCAATAATTTCACCAGCACATTTTACATCGCGTACTTGTGTCTCGGTCTGATTGTTTCCTGCCCTTGAATATAACTCGTGCCCCTTGGTTCTCTTTGGTAAATTCATGGTAACAGTAGCGATTTTCGGATATTCAGCACGAATGATGACTTTATAATTAATATTCTGAGCAACACTTTCCCTTACTGGGATAATAATGAATAGAACACTTAATATTTTCAATAAACTCAACAAGATTTCAATCCCAATAATATAAATAATAACTTTATCAATATATAAAACCTCATAAATTACTTAATGTATAGTCAATTTAGGATTTTTACTTACTCTCAAAAAACTGTCACCATAGAGTTGTATACAATTAAGGTTATGATCATGTAATACCGGGAGGAGGTCAATGGACATTATGTTAAATTTATTATCACATTTACTGATGAGTTTTGTTCCCTTGTCAACTTCTTTAAAATAGTGCAACCTTCAATAAATAAAATAAAACAAAATTGGAGGAGGATTTTATGAAGAAATATTTATGGCTTACGCTTATGATGTCAGTGGCAATGCCGGTGGGATTAATGGCACAAGAGAGTGAAACGGACCTTATGTCCAGTTCGACTTTTGAGGGACTTGAAGTACGTAATATCGGACCCGCTTATATGTCTGGGCGTGTAGCAGATATCGCAGTTGATCAAAAGGACCCTGGCACATGGTATGTGGCAGTGGCATCAGGCGGCGTCTGGAAAACGGTTAATGCCGGCACTACATGGAGCCCGATCTTTGATGAGCAAAATGTCTATTCCACAGGTGATGTGACCATAGACCCTAGCAATTCAGATATTATATGGGTAGGTACTGGTGAAAATAATGGCGGACGCCACATTGCTTTTGGTGACGGTGTTTATAAATCCATAAATGGTGGTAAGACATGGACAAATATGGGTTTGCCTAATTCTGAACATGTGGGTGATATTGTTATTCATCCGGACGATTCCAATACGGTCTGGGTATCGGCACAAGGGCCATTATGGTCCAAGGGCGGGCAGCGCGGCGTTTATAAAACCACGGACGGCGGAAAAACATGGACCAATACCCTTGAAATTGATGAATGGACAGGTGTGGGGTCACTCGCCATTGATCCTAGCAACCCAGATAAGCTATATGCCGCCGCGTGGCAACGCCAACGCAGCATTGCGGCTCTAATGGACACGGGGCCGGGTTCTGCACTTTATACCTCGGACGACGGCGGTGAAACATGGCAGAAAATGACCGAAGGCCTTCCGAAAGGTAACATGGGTAAAATCGGTCTTACGGTTTCTCCCATTGATCCTAATATCGTCTATGCGGTTATTGAACTTGATGAGAAAAAGGGTGGTTTCTGGCGTTCCACTAATAAAGGCGCAAGCTGGAGCAAAATGTCTGATCAAATGTCTGGCGGTACCGGCCCGCATTATTACCAGGAAATATTCGCCGATCCGCACACATTAGGCCGCGTTTATATGGCTAATGCGCAGAGTTACTATACAGATGATCACGGTAAAACATGGCATAATATGAATGTAACAAATCGTCATGTGGATGATCATGCCTTTGCTTTCCATCCAACCGACCCTGATTTTATATTGGTTGGCTCAGACGGTGGAGTATATGAATCCCGTGATGACATGGCCAAATGGCGCTTTATGCAGGGTATTTCTGTGGCGCAATTTTATAAGGTTGCCATGGATGATGCTAAACCATTTTATAATGTTTACGGTGGCACTCAGGATAATTCAACCCAAGGCGGGCCAAGCCGCACCATGCGCGAAGACGGTATTAAAAATTCCGATTGGTATTTAACCATGGGTGCTGATGGTCATCAACCGGCGACGGAACCGGGTAATCCGGATATAATGTATTCACAAATGCAGCAAGGTGGTCTGATGCGCCATGACGCAAAATTGCGTGAAAATGTATCCGTACAGCCGCAAGGAAAACCCGGGGATCCCGCAGACCGCTTTAACTGGGACGCGCCGATTAATGTCTCTCATCATGATCCCAAGCGTATTTACCATGCATCACAGCGCTTATGGCGTTCTGATGACCGTGGGGACAGCTGGACTGCCATATCCGCTGATCTTACAAAGAATGGTAATCGCCTTACTTATCCGATGATGGACCGTACATGGGGGCCAGAAGCGGGCTGGGACCTTGCCGCCATGTCAAATTTCCATACCATTGCCAACGTGTCCGAAAGTCCGGTTGATGAAAACATCCTTTATGCAGGAACCGATGATGGCCTTATACAGGTGACCAATGATGGCGGCGAAAATTGGACCCGTTATGAAGTTGGTGATATTAATGGCGTCCCCGTAAATTCATACGTCAATGACATTCGCGCCGACCGCTTTGATGCGGACACGGTATATGCCGCGCTTGATAATCATAAAGAAGGCGATTATGCCCCTTATCTGATTAAAAGCACCAACCAGGGCAGATCTTGGAACTTGATCACCAATGGCTTAACTGAGAAAAATCTTGTCTGGCGTATTACGCAGGACCATGTCAACAAAGACCTAATGTTCTTGGGAACAGAGTTTGGACTTTATTTCACCGTTGATGGTGGCGATAAATGGGTTGAATTAACGGGTGGTGTGCCGACCATATCTTTTCGTGATGTGCGTATTCAGCGCCGCGAAAATGACCTTGTCGCAGGTAGTTTCGGGCGGGGTATCTTTATCCTTGATGATTATACGGCGCTTCGTGGCTTAAATGCGCAAACGCTTGAAAATGATGCGCTTCTGTTTGCTAATGCAAAAACACCGTGGTACCGCGAAGATACCTTGCATAGCGACAGTCAGGGCGATGATCAGTGGGTTGCAAATAATCCGGCATTTGGCACAACCATGACTTATTATTTAAAAGACAGCCTTAAATCGGCAAAAGATATACGCATTGCAGCCGATAAGGAACTGGTCAAGGACGGACAAGGAACCACGTTCCCAGACTTTGATACCTTGGAAGCTGAAAACCGTGAAGCCAAGCCAACTGTTTTTGTCACTATTAAAGACGCCGCGGGTAACGTTGTCCGCAATGTGGACGCCTCCAATAAAAAAGGTGTCAACCGTGTTGCATGGAACCTTCGTCATTCACCGAGAACAGCAATAGTCAATGAAAACAGCGGCATTGGTGGGTTTAGAACGCCCGGTGCTTTTGCGACGCCCGGAACATATACTGCAACCCTCAATTCACGGGTTGATGGCACGACGTCGCAACTTGCCGGACCGGTAAGCTTTGAATTGGAACGCATTACCGGGCAGGCTCTGCAAGGCGTGTCCGTTGCTGAGGCAACCGCATTCCAGTTAAAAATTGAAGCGATAGGCGCAGAAATTGCCGCCGCCAATACCACAATCCGTGACCTACAGGATAAACTTAAGCTTTACCGTATGGCCATTGATCGCTCAAACGGGGGCAGTGGATTAGAAAGTCAGTATAATGCCATCCGCACTGAGCTATATGCCTTAGACGAAGCCATCGGCGGACAAGACAGCCGCGGCGGTAAAGGCGCAAGACCCGCAACCATCGCCACCCGCATAAGCTTCGCCGCCAGAAGTGGATCAAGCACTTACGGCCCAACCAAGCAAAGCGAAGAACAGCTTGGATATGCTATGGACGGATTTGCGGATGTTAAGAGCAGGCTTGGCAACTTGACGGGAAGTACGGTTCCGGTCTTTGAAGCTGCGTTGGAAGCTGCGGGCGCGCCTTGGGTAAGAGGTGGCGGTCTGAAGTAAGATTGATGACAAAAATGATATTTAGCGCGGAGCATTTAGTTCCGCGTCTATTTACTAAAGGATTATCTTTTGACACATGACTATTTGACCATTGGCCGAGGTGTATTAAGCGATATAAAAAGTACATTCTTTAGTTTACAAATGGAAATTGAAAAGCCTGAAAACATACCTGTAGACCTTGAAATGAATATTGATGTTCAGGATGGATTAGAATTTCAAATAATGATGAATTTGCAAGGTGATGAACTCCACCTACATATAGATGAATTCCATTGTTCATGGTTCCCCTGCGACGATATTAATGTAGCTAATGATTTTATGGAATCAGTGAAAGGAATGATTTATGGGGAATATCGTGTTAAACTCATATGCCGTAATGGAAAACTATTTTCTGCAATGCTTCAAAAGCCTGAAGTACAATCATGGAAAACAATTGCTCGCTATGGGGGATTAATTTCTTTGTGGCCATTTGGCATTAAGACGATAAGCTATGTTCAAAATAGTAAGACTGATATTATTCATAAAAAATCTACTGCAAATTCGTTGAGATAGTAGTGTCTAATTCGTCATTCCGGTGAAGGCCGGAATCTAGTCCTCTAAGGACTAAGTCCTGCCTTTGGCAGGTCATTTTTTACTGGTTCTGGATTCCGGCTTTCGCCGGAATGACGGTGTCAGTGTTACTATTTCCGCTCTTCTTTTTTCGCCATAACCCAAAACTCTTCTAGTTCTTCTAGCGAATATTGATCATATGTTTTTTCTTTATTTTCAATATATTGTTCAATTTTATTAAAGCGATTAGTGAACTTTTTATTGGCTTTTCTTAAGGCTTCTTCGGGGTCGATTTTTAGGTGCCTTGCCAAGTTGGCATAAACGAACATCATGTCGCCGAATTCTTCTTCTATTTTTTCTTGATCTTGCTTGTTTTTGATCAGTTCTTCACTAAGTTCAACCATTTCTTCGTTGAGTTTTTCAAGTACGCCATCTGTATTGGGCCAATCGAAACCGACCCTTGCCGCACGTTTTTGTAATTTAACTGCGCGAGTGAATGCGGGCAACCCGACGGTAACACCATCAAGGATGCTAGATTGTTTTCTTTCGGAGCGCTCGCGTGCTTTTTGTTCTTCCCATGCGACGGTCTGTTCTTCAGCGTCACGGTAGTTCTCATCACCAAAAACATGAGGATGGCGGCGGATCATTTTATCGGCTATGGCATCGACAACATCTTCAAATTTAAAATGACCTGCTTCTTCGGCCATGCGGGCGTGAAAAACTGATTGGAATAATAAATCGCCCAGTTCATCTTTTAACGCATCCATATCATTATTTTCAATTGCTTCGGCCACTTCGTAAGCTTCTTCGATGGTATAGGGGGCGATGGATTTAAAATCCTGTTCAACGTCCCATGCGCAGCCCTCTTTCGGGTCACGTAGTTTAGCCATTATATCCAGTAGTTTTTTCATATTATTTTCTATTTGTTAAATTAAAACTTGGACTGTCATGTACCATGCAGTCAGTAATATCTGTAGCGCCTAATTTTTTAGCAACTTTTATGGACGCCAGGTTTTCTTTGATCACCAATGATGAAATTTCATCATACCTTAGTGTATTAAAACCATAATCGCGAAATGCAAGTGCGGCTTCGGTGGCATAGCCTTTACCCCAAGCTTGTTTTGAATAGGTATAGCCAAGTTCAAGCAATTGAAAAATATCACCGTCCTTGGTGACTTTATCCGCGCTTCCCCAATAATAATGATCCATGCCATCAAATTGGACACCGTAAAAGTGCGAAAACCCACAGCGACCAATGGCAGTATTATCTTCTTTTCTAA
>JABIPV010000164.1 GCA_018699075.1 Kordiimonadaceae bacterium
GAAATAAAATTAAACTCAAAACTATGGCCAAACGAAAACGCTTGCATATTAAAGCTATGGCCGCTTAAACTTAACAGATGGAGCAGAATACTCTCTTATTTTAACGGCTTAAATGCCCAACTTTCCCTGATGACGTACAGTAACTCGCGAAATGACTCGAGTATATTTTCACGGTTTCCTCTCGTTGCAGAAGGGTCATCTGTTGGCCAATATTCTACTTCTGCGGAAAGTGAGTGGGTATATTCAAGTGCGCATTTATAGGCTTCTTCACTAAACGTAATGACCAGATCAAATGAATCATCATCTAAATCTTCGATCTTTTTTGCTTTATGTTCAGTTATATCAATGCCAATTTCTTGCAACACAGCAATGTTAAAAGGATTGATTTCAAGTAGTTCTGCCCTAACACCAACACTATCTACATATATATTATGACCACATAATTTTTTTGCGATAGCTTCTGCCATGGGGGAACGGATGGAATTATAATTACAGACAAATAAAACACTTCCAGGTTTGTCGGTATTATTATGAGTTGAATTTTCAGTCATGATAAACCCCTATCGAATTTGTAAAACGCAAATAAGGGTGAATAGGCGCCGTGCAGTTTCAAAATCAATATGGACTTTATCACTAAAGCGTTCCAACAAGATTTGTGAACCTTCATTATGAAGTGAGCGTCGTCCTATATCTATGGCTTTAATTTTTTGCGGGCTGGCCGTTTTAACGGCGCTATAATAACTATCACAAACAATAAAATATTCTTTGATCACACGCCGAAGCGGACTAAGCGGCATCACGATGGTTGAAAGGTCAATATCATCTGTATTTTTTAAGTCAATTGCCAGTCGATTGTCTTCAATGCGTAATAATGCGCGGTAAGGCCCTGGGTCGTTATTGGTTAAATCAGACTTTGGCGAAAAGCGGTTGGTTTCTAATAAATCGAAAATTGCCACCCGTCGCTCATGTTCAATATCCACATTGCGACGAATGATTGATTTTTCATCCAGTTCAATATGACATAACTTGCGGGTTCTTTGTTCGATCATCGAATATTTTATTCCAATCTTATTCCAATTGAATTTTTATGGGCATCTAAACCTTCTTCTGTGGCCAGCTTCATGGCTGGTGGGCCTAAAATTTCAAGGCTTTCTTTTGTGCATTCTATCACAGTGCTTCTTTTCATAAAGTTAAGAACACTTAAGCCGGAAGAAAAACGGGCACTGCCTGATGTGGGCAGCACGTGATTAGGGCCTGCGATATAATCACCAATGGCTTCTGGAGTATAACGGCCAACAAAAATTGATCCTGCATTGCGAATTCTTTTCGAAAATTCATTGGCATTATCAAGGGCCAGTTCCAAATGTTCTGGTGCGATTTGATCAACTAGATCCGGAACCTGATCCATGTTTTCAACGACTATCACGCAGCCTTGATTTTGCCAACTGGTACGGGCAATGTTGGCGCGAGGAAGGGTTTTTAAATGTTCATCAACGGCATCAATAACTTTGGTAGCATAAGCACTATCATCGGTAATTAAAATGCTTTGTGCTACTTCGTCGTGTTCTGCTTGTGACAGAAGATCAATGGCTATCCATGCGGGGTCATTTTTATTATCACTGACCACCAAAATTTCCGATGGCCCGGCGATCATATCAATTCCAACAGTACCAAATACTTCTTTCTTCGCGGCGGCAACATATGCGTTACCAGGGCCAGCAATAACATCAATTGGCTTAATTGTTTCAGTTCCGTAAGCAAGTGCACCAATCGCTTGTGCGCCACCAATTTTATAAATTTCATCAATTCCTGAAATATTTGCTGCGGCGAGTACCAGCGGGTTTAAATAACCGTTTGGTGCCGGTACGACCATAATAATACGTTCAACGCCAGCGGCTTTTGCAGGAATGGCATTCATCAAGACGGAAGAGGGATATACTGCTTTGCCGCCGGGTACATATATACCTGCCGCTGATACCGCATTCCATCGCACGGAAAGCTCAACTCCCTCGGCGTCGGTCATATTATCATCTTCTGGAAGATGGCGGATATGAAAATCATTAATGCGCTTTGCCGCGATTTTTAAAGCGTCTATCGTTTCTGGTTCACTGTCAATTATGGCTTGGTTAATTTCTTGCTCGCTGACCCGCATATTATCTTCATTAAGGGAAAGGTGATCAAATTTTTCCGTATAGTCAAATACAGCCTGATTACCGCTATCACGTACATTTTTTAAGATTTCCTTGACCACGCCGGTTACATCATTTTCAGTATCGCGGTTTTTAGTCAGCAAAAGCTTAAAATCTTCATCGAATGAAGGCGTAGTTATATTAAGCTGATTGACCATCAAGGCTCTCCCTCACACGGTCGAGTATTTGACCGATTTCGGTACTCCGGGTTTTAAAGGCCGTACGGTTAATGATAAACCGTGATGTAATATCAAGAATTTTTTCAATTTCCACCAGCCCGTTCGCTTTTAATGTATCACCCGTACTGACCAAATCAACAATGCGACGACAAAGGCCAAGACTAGGGGCCAATTCCATGGCTCCGTTCAGTTTAATACATTCCGCCTGAACACCACGTTTGGCAAAATATTTAGCGGTAAGATTAGGGTATTTAGTCGCCACACGCACATGGCTCCAACGGCTTGGATCATCTGTTTTACTTAAATCCGTAAGTTCAGCGACTGAAATGCGGCAATGGCCGATATTCATATCTAAAGGTGCATAAATTTCAGGATAATCAAATTCAAGCAGAACATCATTGCCCGCGACACCGACATGGGCTGCGCCAAAGGCGACAAAGGTTGCTACATCGAAACTACGCACACGTATAATTTTTAAATTTTCAATGTTGGTATCAAAAGATAGCTTGCGTGATTTTGGGTTGTCAAAATCCGCTTCCGGCTCTATCCCCGCGCCACGGATGATCGGCATCACTTCTTTTAAAATTCTTCCCTTGGGAAGTGCCATGATCATTGGTTCTTGCAAAGACACACGTCTTCTCCTGAATTGCTTAAGTTTTCTATATGCGGTCTTTTACATAAAAGTAAAGCAATTGGCTAGTATTTAATGGTGTTTCTATTTAACTGCTTCTGTCATCTTTGCGTGGGAACCAATGACTGGGAAATAGTTATTTTTTAAATAAAGTCTTCTTCCACACAGCTATAACTTTTAAACTCTAGTGGATTACCAGAAGGGTCAATAATGAATAGGGAGTGTTGTTCTGTTTTTTGCCTGGATAGCGTATATATGGCTCAACAACAAAAGGATAATTATTTAATTCAAGGCTTTCCTGAACTTTTAGATAATCATCTAGCGACAAGACAACCCCGAAATGAGGGATCGGAACGGCGACGCCGTCAACCAAGCCGCAATAGTCAAGTTCTGGAAATATTGTTGATAAATGGGCGGTGACTTGGTGACCGAAGAAATCATAATCTATCCAAGTCTCATTTGACCGCCCTTCATTACAGCCTAATATTTCACCATAAAAATGCCGTGTACTTTCAAAATCTTTCATTTTAAAGGAATAGTGAAATGGCGGCATAGAGAGACTTTCTGAAATTAATCTGACAATGCTTCCAAAACATCGTGTTTGGGATGACATTTAGCGGGGTAGGGCTCGCCGATATCCTGCATTTGAGCATCAATAAGTTCAGCTTCGAGCCTGATCACTTCATCACCAGCAAAGATTAAATCAATGGCAGTGTTTTTATTATCCAAAACCGATGTTTCAATAGTGAGCAGCTCCAACACATGTTTTTTATCATTTTGCATAATATTTTGGCTAGTAACGCTAATGATGTTTTGGAAATGACAACCTGTGCGAATACGGCGGCAGCTTTTGTTGCCTTCACCGTCTTTACTGGATTTATGATCTTCCCAAAGGTATCTGTTAATCATCATCACAAAAAGGCGTTCATTAGTTTGATAGCTGAAATCGGCAATGATTGTCACGGCATCCTGAAGGTAAGCCGATATAATGGTTATATCGTCCTTATCCTGTGCCATAAGTTTTAGCTGACCAATCATTTAAAAATCCTTGGCATTTAAATTCCTTTACCGTCTTCGCGGACAATTTGGGCGCCGCAGGTACTTAATTTTTCTACCAGCCTCTCATACCCGCGGTCAAGGTGATAGATGCGATTGACGAAAGTCTGCCTGTCGGCGACCAGTCCTGCCAAGATCAGCGACATTGACGCACGTAGGTCCGTGGCCATTACAGGTGCACCGAGTAGTTGATCAACACCGCGCACCGTGGCCGTTGAACCATGAACGGTAATATCTGCGCCCATGCGGGTCAGTTCCGGAACATGCATAAAGCGGTTTTCAAAAATGGTTTCATTAATCACAGATGCACCGTCACACAAGGTCATCATTGCCATTACTTGCGCCTGCATATCTGTTGGAAAACCCGGATAAGGCTGAGTGGTGACATTAATGCCGTTGACTTTATCGCTGCCCAGTTTGACCAATAAGCCATTATCGGTTTGCGTAAATTCAAGACCTGCGCTTTTTAGAACACCAACAGTGCCCGTTAACACATCAAGCAAGTCGTTTCCTATAAGCTCCAGCTCCCCCCGTGTCATGGCGGCGGCAACGGCGTAGCTACCCGCTTCTATGCGGTCGGGCATGACGCTATAATCTGCACTATGAAGCTGGTCAACGCCAACGACTATTAAAGTGCGTGTGCCGATGCCAGATATTTTTGCACCCATGGCGTTTAAGCAATTGGCGAGGTCGGATATTTCTGGTTCTCGCGCGGCGTTTTCAATTGTTGTTGTTCCAGATGCGAGTGTCGCGGCCATTAATATATTTTCGGTAGCCCCTACAGACACCGTTGGAAATTCCACTAAGCCGCCTTTTAGTCTACCGCCGGGTGCAACAGCGCGCACATATCCTTCTGCCAGTTCAATGGTCGCGCCCATTTCTTCAAAGCCTTTTAGGTGAAGGTCAATAGGGCGGTTGCCGATGGCACATCCACCGGGCAGGGACACTGTTGCTTCTCCCTCGCGGGCCAAAAGCGGACCAAGAACTAAAATCGATGCGCGCATTTTACGAACAATGTCATAAGGCGCGGTGGTACTTGTGATGACTTCTGTTGTGAAGGAAACGGTCTGGCCTTTGGATAGGTCTTTGCCCTCATCTTCCACATTTGTTGCAACACCGTGACCTTCAAGAAGTTCTTTTAAGGTTTTAATATCAGCTAAATGGGGTAGGTTAGAAAGCCGTAAACATCCATTGGTCAGCAAGCTCGCGCACATAAGTGGCAGGGCCGCGTTTTTGGCCCCGCTGATAGGGAGCTGACCTTCAAGGCGGAAACCGCCTGTAATTGCAATTCTATCCAAAAATATTCAACTTTCTATAGTTTAGGGAGCGTAACACCTGTCTGGCCCATATATTTACCAGCACGGCTATTGTATGACACTTCGCAAGGTTCATTTCCTTCGAAGAATAAAAACTGACAGGCGCCTTCATTTGCGTAAATTTTTGCAGGAAGTGGTGTTGTGTTTGAAAATTCAAGCGTCACATGACCTTCCCAGCCGGGCTCAAGCGGGGTTACGTTGACGATGATGCCACAGCGAGCATAAGTTGATTTACCAAGACAGATAACAAGTACATCTTCCGGAATACGGAAATATTCAACTGTACGGGCAAGCGCAAATGAATTTGGCGGAATAATACAGACAGGACCAGGGCGATCAACGAAACTGTTACTGTTGAAATCTTTTGGGTCAACAGTTACTGAATCTACATCGGTAAAGATTTTAAATTCTTCCGACACACGGGCATCATATCCATATGATGAAAGTCCATATGAAATCACACCGTCGCGTTTTTGACGATCTTCAAAGGGTTCAATCATGTTATGATTTTGTGCTTTTTCCCGTATCCATCTGTCTGACATTATTGCCATTTATTTATTTCCTTGTTTTTATTATATAATGTCATTTTTTCGCATATTTTTATAGCGCAAACAAGTTATTCTTCACTTGTTTTATTATTGCTTTTCTTTGCTTGAACTTTACGGCGACGAAGATTGTCTTTTAACGCTTGCGTCAGACGATCTTGCTTTTGCTTTTTAAGTTCATCTTTGGTTTTTGAATGTTGTTTGGTCATTTCTATTTCTGTCTTTATAGGGAACATTATGACCTTTTTAAGGGGATAATAAAATAATCGCAATTAATTCCGTAAATTGACTTGCAGGATAGAGACCAGTATGGCATGTTCCGCGCCAATCCTAAGGTCAATTGACCTTTTCAGGTTGGCCGCTATAGCTCAGTGGTAGAGCGCACCCTTGGTAAGGGTGAGGCCGAGAGTCCGATTCTCTCTAGCGGCACCACTTTTTTATGACTTCTCTCCATACATCAATATGTTACACGATTCGTGATTTAGTACCTTTTGTGTGTTTTTTAAACTATCTAAAACTTAAAGTGTCAGAGCCAGTCCAGCTATTCCGTGATAATAACCATTTGAGAATTCTATATTAAACAATTCTCCTTCAAGAGTTTTGGAAGCGGTTTCAAAAGTGATTTTCTCGTCAAGGCGATCCCGGTAAAGCTTGCATATTTTTACCATATCTATGTCATGGGGAGAGAGGCGGAAATTTTTTATCCCCATAGCTGTAAGCTCAGGTAATTCCGCCATTAAATTACAGTAGGTATGCGACATTGTCTGTGTGCCATTAATAGTGAGAAAGTTTTGCCCTTCCATGGTTTCCACCGTCATACCATCCGGGTCCTGATTGCAAATAAACTGGCAATTATCCTTATGTAATTTATGAGCACGCGCATGAAAGCAACGAGCAGAAATTGCAAGAGGCAAACGACCAAATATTTGCACCTCCAGTTCTGACGTGGCCACTTTAGCTAGAGCGCGAAGTGAGGACGAGGGAAGTTCTGCTGGCAGGGATATGCGCTTTGCACCACCGTTTTCATAATATTTCAAACTGGCTTCATTATATATATTAATAAAAGGTCCAATCGCATGATGGCCATTCTGACTTTGCTCACGTAAAAGGCTAATCGTTGATAGATCATTAGCTTCAATCAGGTAATGATCTGACATTTGAACAATGTCTTCCATGATTTTCATTTCACGGTCATCTAAAATTAACATAAGACCAGATAAAATTATTTCTTTACCCGCATTTTCCAGTCGCTCTATTATTTCTGGCAAATGTTCCTTCCCTCTTAGTCTTTTCGCACAGACAACCTCACCTAAATAAACACAATCGACTGGTGCTTCGTCAGCGATAGAAAAATAAAAATCACGGATCTTGTCACTATCCCAGTTAAATAATAATGGGCCAAGAGAGAGCTTACTTGATTTCATTATGTCCATTTCTTATCATAGGCCCCCGTCGTGTTTTGCCCACCTTCAGATAGATTATTCATGTCTATTAAAAATCTTTCTCCAAGATTAGCCGCATCTATGGCTTGCCGAAAATTTTGCACTACTTCACGCACATAAGCCTTGCTGCGTTCGCGGCCTTCGATTTTAAGTGCACTCACGCCTGCCTCTATCAGTTCTGATAAAATATGTGTAACATTCAAACTGGTGGGTTCTTCAAACAGATAACCGACTGTACCGTTTGCACTAAATCTTCCCTTACATAAAGTAGGATAGCTTGCTTGTTCATGTTGGCCAAATTTATTGATGGTAAAATCTGCAAGGTTTGCTTTAAGTTCCTGCCCTTGACGCACATATTTTACATGAGAAGCTGGTGAACATACCCCATTTATATTAGGCGATTTCCCTGTTATATATGATGAAAGGCTACACCGACCTTCAGCCATAGGACACATACCGCCAAAGGCAAATACTTCGGTTTTTATATCAATTTTTTGATTAATTTCTCTAATTTCTGACACAGTGA